>JBIPPG010000175.1:0-5664 GCA_044368545.1 Chitinophagales bacterium
TTTCTTGAAAATGAAGTTAATTTAATAAATAAAGGCGTCATTGCAGAGTTATTTGTTGGGATTGAATTGTATAAAAATAATACGGACCCTATTTCAAATTTATTTTATTGGCAAAGGGAGGCCAAAAATAGCCAAGCAGAGGTGGATTATGTCATTCAAAATGGTACACAAATTATCCCAATAGAAGTTAAAGCGGGTACAAAAGGTGCAATGCAAAGTATGCATCTATTTTTAGATGAAAAAAAGATGGATTATGGAATACGAACTTCATTAGAAAATTTTGGAAAATTTGAGAATATTAAAATTGTTCCAATCTATGCAATGGGTTTGGCTGTAAAATATAAATTGATTTAAAATACGTTTCATTTCAAGTCAAAAATTTGATTTGTGGATAATAATATGCAACAAATAGAGTTTAAATCTATAAATTTGTAACTAAATATCATTTTTTGAAGCATAAAGGGTTATTTTTTTTGTATATAATAGGAGATGTCTTGGGCGCAATGGCAGTTTGGATTTTCTTATTTTATTATAGAAAAACCTTGTTTTATGTGCCCTATTCCATTACGTTTCAGGAGTTTAAGAATGATGATACCTTTTTGTATAGTCTCGTAATCATTCCTTCTTTTTGGATTATTTTGTTTTTTTATTCAGGGTTTTATGAAAATGTCTATCTCAAGTCCAGATTGAAAGAAATTGTCAAAACGATTATTATATCTTTATTTGGGGTATCCGTATTGGCATTTTTTTTGTTTTTGGATGATAAATATTCGATGCAGGATTTATTTCGTGTGGTGATGCTATATTTTTTAATGCAATTTGCTGTAATTACTCTTTTTAGAGTGTTCTTGATTTCTTTGGGGAAATTTCAAATGCGAAACGGAAAGGCAATTGTCAATTCCATTATTGTATTTGATGTATTTGATAGAACTATTTTTAATAATATCGCTAAAAATCTACCCATTGGACATCAATTAGTGGGGTATGTCAATCATAATAATGAAGACAGAGGTCTGGAATTACCTTTTTTGGGTTATTTTGAAAGTTTATCTCATTTGGTAGCAAAACATACCATTGATGATGTAATTATTCAATCTTCAAATAAGGATTTTTTTATAGAATCTATCAATAAATTGGCTACTAATGAAGTATCGATAAAAGCGATAGCCGATATTCCTGATATCATTTCCCGAAGCTTCAAGTTCAATAAAGTAGAAGGGCCAATTTTTCACGAAATTTATCCCGATTTGATGCCATTATGGGAAAAAAATATCAAACGAACATTGGATTATGTAATTAGTCTAATAGCCGTAATATTGCTATTGCCGTTTTATTTAATTGTTATGTTGGTTTTAAAAATTTCAAATGGGGGCAATATTTTTTATACCCAAGAACGAATTGGTAAGAATGGCAAGCCTTTTAGAATCATAAAATTTAGGACGATGCGTTCGGATGCGGAGCAAGGCAAACCGTTGTTGTCCTCCGAAAATGATCCTAGAATTACCAAAGTAGGTAAGTTTTTGAGAAAATGGCGTTTGGATGAATTCCCACAATTTTTTAATATACTCAAAGGCGATATGAGCCTAGTAGGCTACCGTGCCGAAAGACAATATTTCATTGAACAAATTATGAAAGAAGCACCTTATTATCAGCATTTATATAGAGCCCGTCCAGGAATTACCTCTTTGGGAATGGTGAAATATGGCTATGCCGAAAATGTAGCTCAAATGATAGATCGGCTAAAATTTGATATTATTTATATCGAAAATATGAGCTTGATTTTTGATATAAAAATTATGATTCATACCGTTTTGATTATGCTGAAAGGGAAGGGGAGGTAATGTAATTTAATTCTTAAATTTATTTTTAAAAAGCAAACTACCATCTCCGTAGCTCAAAAATCGGAAATCATTTTGTAACGCATATTCGTATATTTTTTTCCAATCCTCGCCTACAACGGCCGCCACGAGAAGGAGAAGCGTAGAACTAGGCTGATGAAAATTGGTAATTAGAGCATCTACAATCTTTAATTCATAAAAGGGAACAATTAACAATTGTGTTTTGCAAATCAATTTTTCTTTTTGATGCTTGGTTAACCATTTTATTAAACTATTTAGTGCATCCAAAGCAGATACATTTTGATTAAGTTCATAAGCATCCCATTGTTTTACTTCTAATTCTTCAATGGAAGCCTCTATGTTTTGATATGCTTTTACACCCATCCAATACAAAGATTCTATGGTTCGCATAGAGGTTGTTCCCACGGCAATGATATTTTTATTCGTATTGTTATTATTTACAAGATTCAAAAGGTTGGAAATAGTCGTTTTATCTACTTCTATCCATTCGGAGTGCATTTCGTGGCCTTCTAGCGTATCGCTTTTTACGGGTTTAAATGTACCTGCACTTACGTGGAGCGATACAAAATCAATTTTTGCATTTTTTGTGCTAAGTTTCTCAAATATTTCTTTTGTAAAATGAAGCCCCGCAGTAGGTGCCGCAACCGATCCCTCATTTTCGGCATATACTGTTTGATATCGTTTTGTATCTATTTCTTCACTTTTTCTTTTTAAATAGGGTGGAATGGGTATTTCGCCTATTTTTGCTATGACTTCGGCAAATGTATAGTCAGCGGGTTGCCAATTAAATTTTATCGTAAAAATATTGCCATTGCGTTTGATGATTTCCGCTTCTAAAAAAAGGTCATTAGATTTAATACGAATGGTAGTTTCTTTCCATTTATGAAGTCTTCCCACAAAACAATCCCACAAAACACTCGCTTTTTTATTCATAGCTTGCGAAGGCTCTGGGTTTTCCTCGTTGGGTTCTAGGCAAAAAATTTCAATAGGTTCGTCTTCTGAGTTTTTGAAATTTAAACGCGCCTGAATTACCTTGGAATTATTAAAAATGAATATCGATTGATCCGAAATATAATTGTCAAGATTAATATAAACATCTTCAGAAATATTTTGATTTTGATACACCAATAATTTGCTTTGGTCTCGTTCTTCTAAGGGATATTTTGCGATTCGCTCTTCGGGCAAATCGTAAATAAAACCGCTTATTTCATAATCTTGAGCACGCTTTTTTCTATCTAATTCCATCAATTTCTATTCTTAATTATTTGACAAAAATATTTATTGTTTGCCAATGCGTTGAGAATATTTGTTTAATTAAATTTTTAGAAGAACATTCATTCTAAATTGAAAGTAGTTTTTTATTTGGCTAAATGTTAAGTTTTTACCTAAATTTATTGCGTTTAAATTTTTCTAATTTTTAAATACAAGATTGAATTCTATTTTATTAATTCCATATCTTTGGTTAATTTTTTAAAGAGTTCATTATCATTTCCTAAATCAAAAGTGTTTTTAACTATATCAAAAAAATAGTTGTTTTTTGGATTATTAAGCTTGTAATTAAATTTTTTATAGTAATCTTCAAGAGACTCTAAACAAAGCCATTTTCGGCATTCTTTTACAATTACAGATTTTTCATACGTCATAATTGGAATATAATAGCCGGTTTCTTTTCCATTAATACTAAAATTAAAAACATCAAAAACACCGCCTTTATAATCACTTTGTTGCATTTCCAACCAATGTGCAGCTTTATTTGGAATAATCTTGCCTTGTTGAACGAGATTTACAATTATTGAAGTAATTTTTGGTTTTCTTTTATTTGAATCCGTTGAAGTAGTTTGTGTGTAGTGGTGAAAAACTATATCATATTTTTGATTTCCAAAAAAACTATTAACGCCAATTTCATCTTCACCCGGAAATTTGTTTTGATCTACCAGTGTATAAATAAATAGCATATTCAAACTATCAATTTTCCGTATTGTATCGCCATATACTTTGTACGAACCAGCTTTAGCTCTAAATTCTTGGTCTTTATAATACATACTATCAATTTTTGATTTTAATAGAGCATTTGGACTTTTATATTTAGAATTGATTTCTAGAAATTCAACCCATCGCTTATCGGATTGATATTTTTTCAAAAATTCTTGACGATTCAGATATTCATTAGGCAATCCTTTGATAAGTAAATATTGCAAAATATCAAAAAAAGTATCTTTAGCATTTAACTCATCCGCAATTATTAAAGCATTATAAATGTCTTTGCAAAAATTACCTTTTGTAGTTTTAAAAGTAGCTATATATTTTAGAAGTGCCTCGCTCTTTTTTCCATCTATCAATAAAAGCTCTGCTTGATTAATATTGTTCTGATATTCTTTAAAGTTTTGAATTTGTGCTTTACTTTGAAAAATTAATAACAACATCAATATTCCTAACGTTAATTTTTTCATAGTTTTGTTTTAATAAAATGATTAAAAATTTATGTAAATACAAAATTAAACCAACGAAAATAAAATTTTAGATTTTTTTTGGTTAAACAGATAGTTGTAAGCTGTTTATAAAAATTTTATCATAATTACACAAAAGCATTCAATTTTTATGGAGCAAATTGTTGTATAATACTTTCTAAATCATAGATGATTTCATTTACTTTTGCTTGTTGTTTTTTTATTTGTAAGGGACGAAAATAGAACCAATTGAATAAAACCCACAATACAAACGTACCATATACAAAAAATGTCCAGAATTGAGTCATTTGAGATGTGTATTCATACATATATAATCCTATTCCACAAGTTAGTAAAACAAAATAAAGGTTCAACAGATTAGTATGAATATAGGTTTGTTTATCTTTTAAAGTATACAATTCGTTTAAAAAGTCATTGTTGTTTTTTGTTTCGTTTGATTTTGTATAAATTTTTCTATCTTGATTTAATGGAATAATGAAAATTATCATTGCTAAAATAGTTATTATCATTCCTATTTTTGTTGAAATTAGCTTAGGTTGGTAATAAAACCATATTAAAAGAACGATAATTGTAGTTATTAAAAAAACTACATTTGAAATAAACAAACGCATTCTTTGTTCTTTTTTATAACTATTGAGCTTATGTTTCAAATCTTTTATATTAATTTGTTCAATTTTTTGTCCATTCCATAAATTATAGAAGTTTATATTATTTGAATTCATTTTCTTTAAATTTTAAGGTTAGTTTTTCTTTTATTCTATGAATTTTTACTCGAATATTCACTTCAGATAGTCCTACTATTTTTGCAATCTCAGATTGTTTAATATTTTCTAACTCAAGCGAAATTATAATACGTTCAATTTCAGGTAAATTGGCAATACATTTATATAAAAATTGAATTTGAGGTTCAATGGTTTCGTCTAACTCTTCTTTTATATTTGACGGCATTTCCATTTTTGGAAATAGCTTTTGTCTTTCAATAGAACGCAAACAATTATTGGATGCAATTCTAAAAATCCAAGTACTTATGTTGGATTCATTCCTAAAATTGGGAAGTTGAAGCCAAGCCGTAATAAATGTTTCTTGTGCAATATCTTTTGCAATTTCATAATCATTTACATATCCCATACATAAACGAAAAATTTTTTGCCAATATGTTTTATAAATTTCTTCAAAATTCATATCAATCATTAGCAAGAAATTGATTTAATTGATCAAAATACCATTCTTTATCATCATACATTATGAAATGAAGTCCTTTTGTAGCATATTGGATTTTAGCAGACTTAAGATTTTTATATTGTTCTGATACAGAATTGTCTACGTTTTTAAAATAT
>JBIPPG010000009.1:0-18505 GCA_044368545.1 Chitinophagales bacterium
GTATGTATGTGCTAGCATGGATTATCGTTTGGACAATTTCCTCAATTTGATAGCAGGAGAATCCACGACAAAAGCGGTATGGCGATCGGTACAAGACGCAAAAGCCGCTATTCGATATCTCCGATCCAAACAAACGGAATATAAAATAGACGAAAAACAAATTTTTATAGGTGGTACATCGGCAGCAGCTCCTCATGTTGCAGGATTGGCGGGACTAATTTTATCAGTAGAACCTGAGTTAAGTTCACGAGAAGTCAGTGATATGATAGAAAAAACCGCTAGAAAAATAGGGGGCTATACCTACAATTTTAATGACCCCAATCATCCAAATGGATTTTGGCATAATGAAGTGGGATACGGTCTTATCAATACAAATGATACAGTAGCATTAGCTTATTGTACAGACACAAAACTGCATAATCTAACATTTAATGGTACACAATCTTTTTCCGATTGCAAAATTTTATCCAACAATTCAATTGTAAATAGTGGTAAAACCACATACACCGTTACAAAAAAAGTACTCTTAAATAATAATTTTGAAGTAAAAAGCGATGCACAGTTTGAGATAAAAACATGGTAATTATTTTTTTTCTTTAATTTAAAAAGCACTCTGAATAAACTTCAGGGTGCTTTTTTAGGAACTAAGTGTTAATTTTTTTTCACAATTAAAAAAAATATTCATACTTTTACTCAAGTTTTAAATGTTAAAATATTTTAAAATTTAAAGTACAAGAATGAAAAAAGCACTAATAACACTTCTATTTATCCCATTTTTTGTTCACGCACAAAAACATGAAATTAGCGTGGGATATGGAACAGGTCTATATTACGGGGATTTAAATTCATTGAATGATGAGAAGAATTTTTTAAATCCGTTTACCGAATTCACAAAAAAAAATTTAAGACCTTCTTATAGTATAGGGTATCGATATTATTTTGAAGGAATGTTTAGTTTGCTTTTTAGAGGAAGCTACCTGCATTTGGGGGCTACAGATGCTGACAATCAAGGATCTACCACAGATGATATTTACAAACACTACAGAAACTTAAGTTTTTTTACCGATGTAATGGAAGGAAGCGTAAGCGTAGCTTTTGAACCTTTTAGGACAGGAAAACGCTGGAAAAATCGCAATTTTTTATTATCTCCTTATGCTGAAATAGGCTTTGGCGTTTTTAAATTCAATCCCAAAACCAACTTGGGCGGACAAATCATTGAACTACAACCACTTTATACAGAAGGACAAGGACTCATTGCAGGCACTCAAAGCTATAGTCTTTATCAAATGAGCCAACCTATTTCCTTAGGGATAAAATGCTATACCGCTAATAGAAAATTTTCGTTTGGCGTAGAAGCTTGTTATCGCTTTACAACTACAGATTATTTGGATGACGTAAGTTATCAATATGTAGACCCATCCATTTTTAGTGCCTTGTCTAGCGACAAACAGTCACTTGCACTTCAGCTAAACAATCGTTCCGCAGAAGCTGATCCTTCAGGTACGTATAGCAGTTCATACTATGCTGGTCAAATTCGAGGCAATACAAAACGTTATGACGCATTCATGACGCTACAAGCTAAGATAGGTATTATATTCTAAAAAATCTTATTGAAAGCTAAATTAAAAATCATTAGATTTGTAGCGAATATTAAAAAAAAATCGCTGCTTATGAAACAACTTCTACTTTTAATTACATTTTTATATTGTACTCTTTCTTATAGCCAATGTGGCAATAGATATGTAGATAGTCTATTTGAGGTAGAAAAAAACACCTATACCTTTGGTCAAAACACAACGTACGATGGCACAAATCAAACGTTGAGCTTGGATTTGTACACACCAAAAAACGATGTAGAAAGCAAAAGACCTTGTATTGTTTTTTGTTTTGGCGGTAGTTTTATTACAGGTAGCCGAACGTCTACAGAATTGGTTCAATTAGCAGAATTTTTCACAAAAAAAGGGTATGTATGTGCGAGCATTGATTATCGTTTGGACAATTTCCTCAATTTGATAGCCGCAGAATCCACTACAAAAGCAGTTTGGCGAGCGGTACAAGACGCCAAAGCGGCCATTCGTTACCTTCGCTCCAAACAAACCGATTTTAAAATTGATGAAAAACAAATTTTCATAGGAGGTACTTCGGCAGGTGCTATTACGGCAATGACTGCAGGATATTCGCAGTTTAACGATTTCCCAGCTTCGCTTCAAAATACCATTAACTCCGTTGGGGGATTTGAAGGCACATCCAATAATCTTACTGTTTCATCGGAGGTCAAAGGACTTTTTGGATTTTCGGGCGCTATTTTTGATACTTCACATATAAGAACAAAGGACTTGCCTGTATATTTAAACCACGCTGTAAATGATCTAATAGTTCCTTTCCGATTGGGCAAACCACTATCTGGAGCATCACAAGTAGACATCCATGGCAGCTATAACATTATGCATCGTGTAAAAAATCAACAAGGCTATTTTGTAATGGATTCGTTCAATACAGCCAATCATCCTTCTTTTGTTCAAGGAACTGCGCCATTGATTGCAGAGTTTGACACCTTGAAATCGCATTTAAAAGGATTTTTCTTTGATCTTTTGGATTGTAATCCCAATAAAAAGTATAGTTCCAGCATAGCGTTAATTGCAAAAAACAACCTTCATACTTTCTATCCAAATCCTGTAGAAAATGAGATTCATTTTAATTTTGAAAATCCAAGAAATACCCTTTCTATATACGATATGATGGGAAAACAATGGTTAAAAGAAACCATTACAGATAAGAAAATGAATCTAAATTCGCTGCCGCAAGGAATGTATTGGATACAAATCAATGAAGAAACCCCTTTAAAAATGATTAAAAAATAATAGTATAAAAACATGTTGATAAAAACCTATGGAAGTGCCGTATATGGCGTAGATGCCGCTACGATAACAGTAGAAGTAAGTGTAGATGGCACGGGCGGAAAATATTTTATGGTAGGATTGCCTGATAATGCCGTAAAAGAAAGTCTTCAGCGAATAGAAACCGCGCTGAAAGAAAGCGAATACCGAATGCCTAGAATGAAAATTGTAATAAATCTAGCGCCTGCCGATGTACGAAAAGAAGGTTCTGCGTATGATTTGCCCATAGCAATAGGTATCTTGATAGCCAGTGGTCAAATTGAAGACACCATCGATGTGAGCAAATACATTATCATGGGGGAATTATCGCTAGACGGATCCGTTCAGCCTATAAAAGGCGCTTTGCCTATTTCTATTCAGGCTAGAAAAGAAGATTTTAAAGGCTTCATTCTCCCTAAAAAAAATGAACGGGAAGGAGGCATAGTAGACAATTTGGATGTATACGGTGTAGAATCGCTCAAAGACGTTATTGATATTATTGAAGGAAAATCGGAGTTGAAACCAGTACACGTAGATACAAGACAAGAATTTGAAGAAAATCTAAAGAATCTTCGTTATGATTTTACCGATGTAAAAGGACAAGAAAACATCAAGCGAGCTATGGAAATAGCGGCTGCGGGTGGTCATAACTTAATTTTAATAGGCCCTCCCGGTGCTGGAAAGACTATGCTTGCCAAAAGATTGGGTTCTATTCTACCCCCATTGAACTTGTACGAATCGCTCGAAACCACCAAAATTCATTCGGTAGCAGGCGTGCTTCAAAATGGGGAATCCTTGATTTTTGAACGACCTTTTCGCAGTCCGCATCATACGGTGAGCGATGTGGCCTTGGTAGGTGGTGGTAATCATCCGAGTCCGGGTGAAATTTCGTTGGCGCATAACGGCGTATTGTTTTTGGATGAATTGCCCGAGTTTAAACGAACGGTTTTGGAAGTACTTCGCCAACCCATGGAAGATAGAAAAGTTACGATTTCGAGAGCTAAATTTACGGTAACGTATCCTTCGAGCTTTATGCTCATTGCTTCAATGAATCCTTGTCCTTGTGGCTATTTCAATCATCCCGAGAAAGAATGCGTTTGTGGTCCTGGTGTAGTACAAAAATATTTGAATAAAATTTCGGGGCCTTTGCTGGATCGAATTGATTTGCATGTAGAAGTCGTTCCCGTTTCGTTCAACGAACTGACCTCCGAACACAAAACCGAAAAAAGTATTCATATAAGAGAACGCGTAATAACGGCTAGAAATATACAACAAGAACGCTTCAAAGAAATAGAAGGCATGCATTCCAATGCTCAAATGGGTGGAAAGGAAGTTCAAGAAATTTGTATAATCTCCGATGCTGGGCGCAACCTACTCAAAAAAGCGATGGAAAAACTCAATCTATCGGCGCGTGCGTATGATAGAATTTTGAAAGTATCGAGAACCATAGCGGATTTGGCAGGTAGTGATGAAATTAAAATAGAGCATTTGGCAGAAGCTATACACTACAGAAGTTTGGATAGAGAAAATTGGGCCAATCAAAATTAAATATCTTTGTTGTATTCAATTCTTCAATATTTATTTCCAAAATTACTTTTTCGAAAGCCCCAAAAGGACTTTTGCATTTATCTGACGTTTGACGATGGGCCTAATCCTGAAGTGACCGAATGGGTATTAGAAACACTTAAAAAAGAAAATATCAAAGCCACATTTTTTTGTCTTGGAAAGCAAGTGGAGGCATTTCCAGAAATTTTTGAATCAATAAAAAATCAAGGTCATACCCTTGGAAATCATGGCTACGAGCATTTGAACGGATGGAAAACGGCTAAGAAAACGTATCTACAAAACATAGAAAAAGGTTATAGCAAGACGAATTCAAAACTATTTAGACCGCCTTATGGCCGAATAAATCCTTTCTGGATTGCACAAATTCTTGAAAATCATCAATTGATATTCTGGAGTGTGCTGACACAAGACTACAATAATAATATAAATCCCAAAAAAACCATCCAAAAACATCTAAAAAAGCTTCAAAATGGCGATATTTTGGTATTTCATGATTCTGAAAAAGCATTTGAAAATCTAAAAATTATGCTTCCCGCTTTAATTGAATGGGGAAAAAAACGAGGTGTGACTTGGGAAAAATTGTAAGATTATTTTATAATAATACTATTCTTTCATAAAATCTGTAAAATTAGACCAATCCTCTACTTTAAAGGCTCTAATATGCTCTAATATCTCTTACTGACTTTCTAAACCAATCAATATTTTTTAAAGCAATCATAGCTCTTGTAACATTAACTATATCATTGTTTTCTGTTAAATAAACACTTCCTTGGGCTCTAAAAAATCCAAAATTCTCTAAAATATTGCTTATTTCAAAATATGCATTATTATAGGACTCTCCGTAATTAGACTTCAAATCACTTATAATCATATCAAAACTAATTGCAAACATCTTTAAATTGGCTTAAAATATTTTTCTTCATCAAAATAAATTTCACCTTTTGCATCTTTTACAGCAATTTCAATCCCTAAAAAAGGATTTTTACGAATTTTTATAACTACACCTTCAATCCAATTTTTTAATCCAGTAATCTTAGGGTCAATTTTGGCTTTATCTCCAGCTTTCATTTTTCAATTATTTATAGTGCAAATATAATAAAATTCTAAATCTAAAGTAATAATATTTATATATTTGAGTACTTTACCAACCATTTATAGCTCTAAATTAATACAAAACGTACTTTTTTTATACCTTTTATTTCTAAGAATTTGAAGGTATGAAAATAGTAGCGCAAGGGGTGGAAGCGACATCCTCCGTAGCTTTGCGAAGGAGATATAGCGGACGACCCGGCCCTTGGGGGCGCCCTATTAAATAATTATATTTTGCAAACAATCGATTTAAACAATTTTGAATTCGTTGATTGTCAATAAATTGATGTACCTTGTAGTCAAATGTTTCTTGCAATTGTAAAAAAACGTTGAGGTAATCTTAATTTTCACCTCTAAAATTTAAATGATATGACTTTATTTATCCAAAACATGGTGAGCATGCGTTGCAAAATGATGGTTCAACAAGAATTAGAAAAATTGGGCATTCATTTTTCATCGATAGAGTTGGGGGAAGTAAAACTCAAAGATACCCTCTCAAAAACAATGAAACAACGATTGGCATTGGCGTTGCAACTTTCGGGACTGGAACTTATGTTCGACAAAAAGGCCATATTGATAGAAAAAATGATTCATTTGATTATAGAATCGGTTCAAACTTCGACAGATGCTTGTCCTATTAAATTTTCGGTATTTTTGAGTCAAAAATTGAAACATAATTACCATTATCTTGCCGAATTGTTCTCTAAAAAAAAGGGGATTACGATAGAGCATTTTATTATTCTACACAAAGTGGAACGAATCAAAGAACTGATTATGTATAATGAAATGAATTTGACCGAAATATCGTATATTATGCATTACAGCAGTGTTTCGCATTTGTCCAAGCAGTTCAAAAAAACCACAGGGCTTACGCCTTCTTTTTTTAGGAATTTGGAACAGAAAAAACGTAGCAATATAGAAGACTTGTAGCAAAACCTACGAATTATACAACATTGATTCTTAATTGTATATCATTATGAATCCTATAAAATCTACCTTTGTAAGGTAGAAACAATTCAGTAGCTACACTTAAATTTATTGAGATGAAAAATAATTCGGAATTGCAGATAGATGTCCAAAATGCTATCAGATGGGAACCACTTTTGAACGCAGCAGAAATAGGCGTTACCGCAAAAGATGGCATTATCTCATTGACAGGAATAGTGGATAGCTTTGCAAAAAAAATGGAGGCAGAAAATGCCGCCAAAAAAGTAATAGGGGTAAGGGCTTTGGTAGAAAATATTGAAGTAAAAATTCCTAATTCATGGTCTAAAACCGATGCAGAAATAGCTACAGATGTTTTGAATGCGTTAAAAACCAATTGGACCAACCCAAAAGAAACCATTAAAGTAAAGGTGGAAGATGGTTGGATAACATTGGAAGGCGAAGTGGTATGGAACTATCAACGTGAAGCTGCCAAAAATGCCATTCATTATTTAAATGGTGTAAAAGGTGTAACCAATAATGTAAAAATTAAAGCAGAAACTCACGATGCAATTGAACAAAAAGATGTAGAAAAAGCGCTAAAACGAAGCGCTATTGATGATAGAGATATTGAAGTAGCTGTCTCTGGCACAACGGTATCGTTGACCGAATCGGTTAGTTCGTGGTATCAAAAAGAAGAAGCGGGACGTATAGCGTGGAATACGCCTGGAATTTGGCGAGTAAATAATGACTTGGCTGTAGAGCACAAATACTTTTTGGGATAGAAGTAAAATAATCCAAAACGATGAGAGACAAATATCTTTCATCGTTTTTTATCACCTAAACAAGCGATACAAAATATGGTACAAGTCAATAAAGAAGGCATACTTCTTTCAAAAACAGCTTTGGACTTTGAATGCGAAGGGGTACTGAATCCCGCTGTAATCAAAGACAACAATGAAATACATCTTTTCTACCGTGCGGTAGCTAAAGATAATTATTCTACGATTGGGTATTGTAGATTGGAATCACCGACAAAAGTAGGACATAGAAATAAGGAACCCATTCTATATCCCGAATCGGACTATGAAAAACAAGGACTGGAAGACCCTCGCGTTGTGAAAATCGAAGACACCTACTATCTTTCATACACCGCCTTTGATGGAATTAATGCTTTGGGAGCTTTGGCGACATCAAAAGATTTGATAAAATGGGAAAAACAAGGAATTGTTGTCCCCCAAATAACGTATGAGGAATTTAAACATTTCATAGAATCCAAAGGCTCGCTCAACGAAAAATATATTCGATACAACGAATACCAAAAAAGTCATGAAAGGCAAGACAATCACCTATTCTTATGGGATAAAAATTTGGTTTTTTTTCCACGAAAGATTCACGGAAAATTTTGTTTTATCCATAGAATCAAACCCGATATTCAAATCGTAGTAATGATAGATTCCATCCAAGATTTAACAATCGGATTTTGGGAGGATTATTTTATGCATTTTGATCAATTCATCGTTCTTACCCCCAAATACGAACACGAAACAAGCTATATTGGGGCAGGCTGTCCGCCAATAGAGACTTCAGAAGGTTGGCTCATTATCTATCACGGCGTACATGACTCAATAAAAGGGTATGTGTATTCTGCTTGTGCGGCATTGCTAGATTTGAGTTATCCCCAAAAAGAAATAGCTAGACTTCCCTACCCTTTGTTCTTTCCCGAAAAAGAATGGGAACTGAAAGGAGAGGTAAACAATGTTTGTTTTCCCACAGGAGCTATCTTGGAGGGAGATACACTTTATATATATTATGGCGCTGCTGACGAACGAATAGCTATAGCCTCCTTGAGCATAAAAAATTTGCTAAAAGAATTATTATTCCACACTTTATAATCCAAAAAAAATGACCCTAAACTTGCCATTATACAAAACCAATATGTTTGAAAAAAGATGGAATTATGTTCCATTTAGAACGTTGGCTCATAAACGAGAAGTTTCTTTGCCCGAAATTGTTTTCCTTACAACATATCCACCCAGAGAATGTGGAATAGCTACCTATTCTCAAGATTTGATTACGGCACTAGAAAATCAATTTGCTAAATCATTTAAAATGCGTGTTTGTGCCTTGGAAACAAATAGTGAAAATCCCGAATATATCCAAAAGCCTAAATATCGATTGAATACTGATATGAAAAAAGATTTTTCGACTATTGCTGAGAAACTAAATGCAAATGCCAATATTAATTGTATCGTTATTCAGCACGAGTTTGGATTATTTGCAAAAAACAAAGAAGCGTTTGAGCGTTTTTATCTGAATTTGAACAAGCCTGTTCTATTTGTATTTCATACCGTGCTGCCACACCCCAACAAAAACCTCAAGTCCGAAGTTCAAAAGATGGGACAAAAGGCCGCTGCAATTATTGTAATGACAAAAAATGCCGCTCAAATCCTCAATTCAGACTACGACATTCCTTTTTCAAAAATAAATATTATTCCACACGGAATACATTTGTCCAAAATAATGGATAAAGGAAAATTAAAGGAAAAATATCATTTTAAAGGTAAAAAAATACTTTCTACATTTGGTTTGCTCAGTCCTAATAAAGGAATTGAAACCACACTCAATGCCCTTCCAAAAATTATTAAAAAATTTCCCAGTGTCCTCTTTTTGATTTTGGGAAAAACACATCCAAGTATTTTGAAAAAGGACGGTGAACAGTATAGACTCCAACTAGAAGCAAAAGTCAAGGATTTGAAATTGACCCAAAATGTCTTATTTGTAAATGAATACCTTTCATTGCCCATTCTTCTTGAATATTTGCAATTGACCGATATTTACCTGTTCACTTCCACCGATTCTAACCAAGCCGTAAGTGGTACTTTTTCCTATGCTTTGGGCGCGGGATGCCCTATTATTTCTACACCTATACCACACGCAAAAGAATTGCTCAATAGAAATACGGGGCGTTTTTTTGAATTTGGAAATTCGGATGAATTGGCTTCAGCAACATTAACATTATTAAAAAATCCTACCCTAACAAATCAATTATCTTTGAACGCACTACACAAAATGGCACCTTGTGCTTGGGAAAATTCAGCCATCCTTCATGCCAAATTGATTCATAAACTTTCGCCTCAATCAAACAAACTCATTTATCAAATTCCTCCCATCAAATTGAGCCATATCAAAAATATGACAACAGATTTTGGGATGATTCAATTTGCAAAAATTTCATGCCCCGATTTCCAAACGGGATATACAATAGACGACAACGCAAGGGCTTTAATTTCAATTTGTCAAGTATATGAAAAATACAAAGACCCAAAATACTTAACATTGATAAATATTTACCTTCAATACATTAAACATTGTATGCAATCGAATGGAAAATTTATAAACTATTTGGATATTGAAAAAAATATTTCACCGCAAAATTCAAAAGAAAATCTCGACGATAGCAATGGACGAGCAATTTGGGCATTGGGCTATGTGTGCTCACTAAAAGGAACTCTTCCAGAGCCGATAATTGCTGAAGCAGAATATATGCTAAACAAAGCAATACTTCAAGTAGAACAAATCTACTCTACAAGAACTATGGCATTTATTATCAAAGGGTTATATCTTCAAAACAAAAAAGAAAATCATTATTTAATAAAAATTTTTGCAGACAGGATGATACAAATGTATCTGCATGAAAGCACAAAAGATTGGCATTGGTTTGAGGACTGTCTTACGTATGGAAATAGTGTGCTTCCCGAAGCTATGCTGTGTGCTTATATATGCCTTCAAGATGAAAATTATAAAATCATAGCCGAAACATCATTTGATTTTTTATTATCAAAAATTTATACACAAGGTCAAATTCATGTAATAACCAATAAAGGTTGGCTCCGCAAAAACAAAAAGATGAAGAACGTAAAAGGGGGCGAACAGCCAATTGATATAACTTATACAATCTTAGCATTAGAAAAATTTCATGCCATTTTTCCCCAAAAAGGATATAAAGATAAAGCCGTAATTGCATTCAACTGGTTTTTGGGGGAAAATCATTTAAATCAAATTGTATACAATCCTTCAACGGGAGGCTGCTACGATGGTATAGAAGAAAAAAACGTAAACTTGAACCAAGGCGCTGAATCTACACTGAGCTATCTTATGGCAAAGCTATCTATAGACCGCATTCAGCCCTCTGAACAAAAACTATACATTACAAAAAAAGTAATTGCTCTAAAAATGGAAGAAATAAGCTAAAAATTAATTACAATAAAAAAAATAATATTATTTTTGTAACCATTGTGTAATGTTAAAATAGGTGGTTATGAATGAATTTATGACACTTTCAGAGGTATCAGAATATATTGAAAAAAGTAAAGAAACTCTAAGAAGGTGGGACAAAGAAGGTAAATTATCTGCTGTTCGCGAACCTATAAGTAATTATAGAGTTTATAAAAAAACGGAAGTAGATTCTTTATTCTCCGAATTTGTAAATAAAAATGAAATATTAACAATTTCAAACTTTGAAGAACCTCAAAATGAATATAAAGTTTTAGAACTTTTTGCTGGTGCAGGTGGTTTAGCGGTTGGATTAGAAAAAGCTGGGTTAAAATGTGTAGCTCTAAATGAAATTGATAAATGGGCATGTAATACATTACGAAAAAATAGGCCAAACTGGACGGTTTTGGAAGGTGATATTAAATCATTTAGTTTCGCTGAATATAAAAACAATGTAGATATTGTAACAGGAGGTTTTCCATGTCAAGCCTTTAGTTATGCGGGAAAAAAATTAGGACTAGCAGATGCTAGAGGGACTTTATTTTATGAATTTGCTAGAGTTGTAAAAGAAATAAACCCACCTATTTGTATTGGAGAAAATGTTAGGGGATTATTAAGTCATGAAAATGGAAAAACGTTAGAAGGTATGATTTCAATTTTGGATGAAATTGGCTATAAAGTGCATCCCGTAAAGGTTTTAAAAGCAATCCATTTTAATGTGCCTCAAAAAAGAGAACGATTAATATTGGTAGGAATACGAAAAGACATTGATATTGAATACGAATATCCAAAACCATTTAAAAAAATTTATAATTTAAAAGATGCATTAAAAAAAGGAGAATTATACGATTGTGACGTACCAAAATCGGAGGGGTCAAAATATCCAAAAAGTAAAATAGATGTTTTAAAACTAGTGCCTCAAAAAGGTTATTGGAGAGATTTACCTTTAGATATTCAAAAATCATTTATGGGTGGAAGCTTTTATTTAGGTGGAGGAAAAACAGGCATTGCTAGAAGAATTGGATGGGATGAGCCTTGCTTAACATTAACATGTAGTCCAGCACAAAAACAAACTGAAAGATGTCATCCCGAAGAAACACGACCTTTTACGGTTAGAGAATATGCTAGGATTCAAACTTTTCCTGATGATTGGATTTTTGAAGGTTCGTTAGCACAACAATATAAGCAAATAGGTAATGCCGTTCCAGTTAACTTAGGAAAGGAAGTAGGATATTCAATTGTAAAATTTTTGAATAGTTATTACAATTTGTCAAAACCTAAATAATAACTGTAATTTTCAAAAGTGATTTGATTCAAAATAGAACGTTTTGAAGTTTTTGTTTCATTTTTTATTTCATCTAATGCGGAATTAGCTTTCTCTGTGTCTTTTTTTTCAATTGAACTCAGATAATCTTTTACAACAATAGGAATGTTTGTATATAATTTCATAAGGGCATCTTCCTCTCCGGAGAGTAAAGCATAGAATTTATCGCCTGAAATTTTATAAACTCTACTATGAGAATATTCTTTCCCATTTATCTCTCCTTTCCATAATTCACAAAAACTACTTTTTGCTAAAACTTGCACCCAATAACATTTAGATTTTTTGTACGTATCCGCATATCTTGATAGTTTTTGAAAAAGAGCTTCTGCCGAACTGCTATTCATTGTATTATGTTTATTTTTAATATCAGCAAACAAACTATCATCTTTTGCTTTAATGTCAAATCCACTCAATTTCCCAATTTCAAAACCATTGATTCCTCCTAAGATTTGTTCGTGAAAAGTTCCAATAGAATTATTAATTGATTTGTCTATTTGACGTAAAATTTCTGCTTTTATTAAATTTTCTTCATCAATATCATTGAATTTTGCATCAAATGTTAATTTGATAGTATCAACTTTATTTGAATAAAAACTCTTTTTTGTAATGTTATTTTTTGCTTTTAGATATGCAGTATGAAGATTTGACACACAATTGATAAAATGTTCATCAGATACAAAATTCACATATTTATTTTTCATATTTATAGTTTCTTTTTTATGCTAAAATACATTTTAATTTTTATATCGTTTAAAAAACAACCTGAATAAACAAGAAATTACTTTATACAATATTTTCTAGTGGGTAAAAAATATGTATATTTTCATTAAGCGAAATATATCTAAAAATTATTGCACAATATTTTGTATTTTCGCCCATTGATTTTTACAATAATAAATTAGAGTTGTGCAAGAAGAACATTCGGAGATAGTCGTTTTGGGAGCGAGAGAGAATAATCTAAAAAATATAGATATTTCGATTCCAAAAAACAAACTGGTGGTAATCACAGGATTGAGTGGGAGCGGAAAAAGTTCGCTCGCATTTCAGACCGTGTATGCCGAAGGACAACGACGATATATGGAGAGTTTTGGGGCTTATGCGCGTCAGTTTATTGGAGGCATAGAGCGTCCCGATGTAGATAGCATTATGGGACTGAGTCCTGTAATTTCTATTGAACAAAAATCGACAAACAAAAATCCAAGAAGTACCGTAGGTACTATTACCGAAGTTTATGATTTTCTTAGGCTTTTATATGCAAAAGCAGCTGTAGCCTACTCATATATGAGTGGTAAACCTATGCAGCGGTACAATGAATCGGAAATTTTGGATGCAGTATTTTCTATTCATGGAGGCAAAAAAGTATGTATTTTGGCTCCTCTAGTAAAAGGTCGAAAAGGGCATTATAGAGAACTTTTTGAGGCTTATACAAAAAAAGGGTATGTAGAAATGTTTATTGATGGGGCTTTTGAAAAATTAGCTCCCAAAATGCAACTAGACCGATACAAAGTACACGACATAGATTTATTAATAGACAAATTAATCATCAAAGAAGAAAACCGAGATAGAATCGTGGATAGTATTCGCAAAGCGATGAAAGAAAGCGATGGAATTGTCAGTTTTTTTGATATAGAAAAAGAGCTGTTTTTTCATTTTTCCAAGCATTTGTTGGATGTAGAAAATGGTATTTCGTATATTGAGCCATCGGCAAATACCTTTTCATTTAACTCGCCTTATGGTGCCTGTGAAAAATGTAAGGGATTGGGAGAGGAATACATTACCTCAGAGGTATTGATGATGCCAGACGCAACTTTATCTATTACAAAAGGAGGCATTAAACCTCTTGGAGAAATGCGAGATAATCAATGGTGGACGCACATGAAAAAATTGGCAAAAACCCATGACATCAATTTGACCATTCCAATAGAACAGGTAAAAAAAGAGCATCTTAATTTAATTCTTTATGGCAATGAAGAAGGCATCTTGAAGGTAGATGATGAAAGCCCAAATACGTTTATCTATTTCGACGGTGGAATAGCTCGTATGGTTTATAAAAATTTCTACGAAAGCGAAAGCGATGGCGTCAAAAAATGGGCAGAGAGTTTTATGACTACACAAAACTGTGACAGTTGTAACGGCGCAAGATTGAAAAAAGAAAGCTTGTATTATAAGGTTAAAGAAAAAAATATTTCGGAAGTAGCACAAATGAGTATTGACGACCTTCAAATTTGGTTTGGTGATATTGAAAAAGATTTTTCTAAAAATCAAAACTTGATAGCAAAGGATATTTTGAAAGAAATCCGCGATAGACTTCGATTTTTGGCAAATGTAGGTCTGGGTTATTTATCGCTCAATCGTAAAACGCGCTCGCTCTCGGGTGGTGAAGCCCAACGAATCCGATTGGCTACACAAATAGGCTCTGAACTTTCGGGCGTAACCTACATTTTGGATGAGCCTTCCATTGGATTGCATCCAAGGGATAATACGAAGTTGATCAATTCCCTCAAAAATCTGCGAGATATTGACAACAGCATTATTGTGGTAGAACACGATAAGGAAATTATGCTCGAGAGCGACTATATCATCGATATTGGCCCCAAAGCAGGTAGCTATGGAGGCGAAGTAACCGCTATGGGAACACCTAAAGAATTTCTTAAAAATGACACCCCAACGGCTGCATATTTGAAGGGCACTTTGGATTTTGAAATTCCTAAAAATCGAAAAAAACCTGAAAACTGGATTAAAATTCATAATGCTACGGGCAATAATCTCAAAGATGTAAGCGTAGATATACCTTTAGGCGTTTTTGCTTGTATCACAGGAGTTTCGGGCAGTGGAAAAAGTACGCTTATCAATGAAACGCTCTACCCTATTTTGAGCCAAAAATTCTACAAATCACATACATTTCCTATGCCTTACAAAAAAATTGAAGGTATAGAACATATAGACAAAGTCATTGATATAGACCAAAGCCCTATTGGTAGAACGCCTAGAAGCAATCCCGCTACCTATATGAAGGTTTTTGACCTAATCCGAAACTTATACGCCGATACCATGGAAGCCAAAATACGAGGCTACAAACCCGGTCGTTTTAGCTTCAACGTAAAAGGAGGACGCTGTGAAGAGTGCGAAGGCGCAGGCCTCAAAACGATAGAGATGAATTTCTTACCCGATATTCAGGTGCATTGTGAAAAATGCCAAGGCAAACGATACAATAAAGAAACGCTTGACATTCGGTTCAAACATCATTCAATTTATGATGTTTTGAATCTTTCCATTTCGGATAGTATTCCGCTTTTTGAAAGTATTCCTAATATTTACATCAAACTCAAAACATTGGAAGATGTTGGTCTAGGCTATTTGAGATTGGGGCAACCTTCTACTACTATTTCGGGAGGCGAGGCACAGCGAGTAAAACTCGCCAGCGAATTGTGCAAACGCGATACAGGTAAAACACTTTATATCTTAGATGAACCTACTACAGGACTCCATTTTCAGGATATACAAATGCTCTACAATATCTTGATGAAATTGGTACAAAAAGGCAATAGCATCTTGGTAATAGAACACAATTTGGATGTGATAAAAATGGCTGACTACATTATAGATATGGGACCCGAAGGCGGTTCGGGCGGTGGAATGGTAATCGCTACAGGAACGCCTGAAGAAATAGCTAAGAATCCAAAAAGCATTACAGGAAAATATCTTAAAGACGAATTGAAAAAGTAAAAAATGGGTAATTTTCAAAAGCGAATTTTTTCATTTCCAAATTTTGAATGGATAGATATTCAAAATCCAAATGAACACGAAATCAAGGAATTGAAGAAAGAATATCATCTGGATGGTTTTCATATTGATGATAGCATTGAGAGAGGACATTTGCCCAAAGTGGAAGTCTCTAATGGAAATCATTTTGTGATATTGAGAGCCTTTACAGGCAAAAAAAATGAGAATTTATCTACAATCGAAGAAATTTCGAATAAAATTGCTTTCTTTTTTGACGAAAAACGACTCATTACTATTCATAGAGCATCGTTTCATTTCCTAAATTATCAAGAAAAAGATGCCTATCAATCACTTACGGTATATGATTTTGTAATTCAATTATTCTCTTCCATTGTTGATACTTATAGCGAACCCGCATTGTGGCAGGGAAATCAAATTGATGAAATAGAGAAAATTATCTTTTTAAAAGATTATTCAAATATTTCATTGGAAGACCTCTATTTCCAAAAAGCAGAAGCTCGTGTAAGTAAAAAATTGTTACTAATAAGTCAAGACGTTTTAAAAGAAATTAAATTTCCCGAAAAATATTCTCCAGCCATTGAAAACATTCAAGACAGCTTGAAAAAGTTAATTTTGGAATACGACGAGGCCCTAGAAGATGCACACAACTTAATGCATACATTTATGTCCGTAGCGGCTCAAAAGAACAATGATGTAGTCAAATTATTGACTGTTTTTTCAGCATTTTTCTTACCCTTAACTTTTATTGTAGGGCTATATGGTATGAATTTCAAATATATGCCCGAATTGGAATGGCGTTATGGCTACTTTATGGTTATTTTTTCTATGATTATAATGAGTGTTTTCATTTATATTTGGTTCAAAGTCAAGAAAATATTATAACATTTTTCCTTTGTATTTTTAAGAATTTTTAAGCCTCTCAAAATATAATATTCTATAATTTAGAAAAAAAATGTATTATCTTTGCATATTGTTTACAAAATCATAATTAGATACGATTCATGGAGAAAAGAAAATTGTTGTTTGTAACGTCAGAATTAACACCATTCAATGACATCACAGAAATAGCTCAAAAAATAGCCGATATTCCCAATCATTTAGCGTCAAACGGCTTAGATGTCCGCATTTTGATGCCAAGATTTGGCACTATAAACGAAAGAAGACATAGACTTCATGAAGTAGTAAGACTGAGTGGGATTAATGTAATGTTCAACGACGAAGATTTTGCGTTGACCGTAAAAGTAGCTTCTTTGCCCAATTCAAAACATAGACTTCAAGTATATTTTCTTCATAATGATGAATTTTTCAAAAGAAGATATGACTATTTGGATGAAAATGAAACTTTCTTTGAAGATAATTCCGAAAGAATGATATTCTTCAATAGAGGCGTAATGGAAACGTTGAAAAAATTTGGATGGGCACCCGATTTTATCGTTTGTAATGGCTGGATGACGAGTTTAGTGCCACTATATGCACGTACTTTGTATTCAAATGACCCCGTTTTTTCTGAATCAAAAATATTTTTCAATATTTTCAAAAAAGACAATGAATGTCAGATGGAAGAAAAATTCATCGAAAAAGCATTGTTGGATAAAAATATTGCTGCCAATAAAGCAGAACATTTTGCGGAAGGCAATTTTGATGCTATGTGCAAAGGTGCTATTCATTATTCTGATGGCTTGATTGTGAGTTCAACGGAACTTCACGAAGAGTTAATGAGCTGTATTGGCAATTCAAAAAAACCTGTTTTCAACCTAGAAGACAATGGTGCAACATCTGTAGAACTTTCAAATTTTATTAAAGAATCAAAACCCGTAGCAAAAGGTGCGTAATATATTTTTTTTAGCAACAACTCTATTTCTCCTCAATGCATGTTCAAAAGGAGATTCATTTCAAAGCACTGAGGAATTTCCATTAAATTGGAAAATGACAGATACCTTTCAATTGATTTGCAACAATGCAAAAGACACACAAAGTACATTTAAAAATCTAGGCTACTGTGCGCTTGGGATTGCTTCTGATGGCAATTTTGGAAAAACTACAGCAGGATATTATGCTTCTTATGAGACTACATTGTCCAGCAGTTCATTTAGCTTTGCTAGTGTGGACTCTATAGTATTAATAGCACCTTATGTCAGTAAATTAGGCGCTTGCGACAAAGCCATAGACTTGGCAGTATATGAATTGACCGAAAACATAGTAGATTCTACAGCAAATACCTACAAAGAATACAGCATAAATAGTGCGCCAATAGGCACATTAAATCAATTTATCCCCAATACAAAGGATAGCGTTTATGATGGTTCTACAAAAATTGGACCTGCACTTCGTATTCCTTTGAGCTTAAGTTTTGCACAAAAATTAATAGCACCAGGAAGTTATGCCAGTGCGGCTGCCTTTAGAGATGTATTCAAAGGATTGTATCTTACATCCACATCCTCTAACTCTTCAAATGGCGTTGTGTTTATAGATATTACCTTTAGAAACAGAATAAAAATCTATGGTAAAAATGCTACAGGAACTTCAATTGCTTCTGAATTTATTACGGGAAGCACGAATAGTATTACAATAAATCATTCAAGAAACGACCAAAATAGCACAGCAAAAACAGCTGCGGCAAATACAAGTATATCAGGCGATAATTTGCTATATCTAATGGGGACTAATGGCTTTTTCTCAAAAATAAACATTCATGATTTAAAAGAAT
>JBIPPG010000233.1:0-4465 GCA_044368545.1 Chitinophagales bacterium
CTTTGTGGAATAGGAGCGAGTTTGGCTCATTTAATGGCATTGGCATTCATTGTGTATAATGATTTGGGTACATTTTATATTACAATTTTTCAAGAAAGTTTTGTAGACCCAAAGGTTAATCTGCCTTGCGTAGGAGCCAGCGGTGCTTTGTTTGGGCTTTTTGCGGCTTATGCTTCGCTTTTCCCCGATGTTGAATTTCAAATTTTATTCATTCCCAAGTCCTTCAAAGCGAAATATTTGTTTGGTTTTTTCGTTCTCATAGACGTGGTTTTAGGTGTTTTGAATCTTTCGGGTGATCCATTGGGGCATTTTGCGCACATTGGAGGCGCTATTACAGGATTGATTTTGGCTAAGACTTTTTACAAACATAGATTTAGAAGATTCTAATAAAAGTAAATGGAAAGCAATAAAAAGTCTTTTTCTTGGGGGAAATTTATATACGGATTCTTTTCTGTGCCATTTTACCTCTTGTTTTTCCTTACGTTGTCGGCTCGTTTTTTAGATCCAGAGCACTTTAGTTACATTGGTTTATTTGGTTTTTTATTTGTACCGCTCTTTATTCTTCAGTTTGTGGTATGGCTTTATTGGATTCGATATCGACGAACATTTTTTGCAGGGCTTTCTACCATTTTTTTATTTATAAGTTTGTTCTATTTTAGAGATACCTTTCAGTTTTTTAATAATTCGGAAGAAAAAGGCTTGACGGTCATGACATGGAATGTTAAAAATTTTGACCTATATAATTGGAGCCACAATAAGGATACACGAGCAAAAATGCTAAAACTAATAGATAGCGTAGATGCCGATATTATGTGTTTTCAAGAGTTTTTTACCGATAAAGATCAATTTCAGAATATTGATGCCATCAAAAAATTGGGCTATAAACATTATTATTTTGAATCTACGTATGAAGATAAATTGCATAATTCATGGGGATTAGCCATTTTTTCAAAATTTCCTATATCCGAAAAGGAAGTCCTGAAGAATGTATTTAGTCCTAAGACAAATAATATTACGATAAAAGCATTAGTCAAAACTCCAAAAGGCAATTATAAAGTATATAATTCGCATTTGAAGTCCATACATTTTGGCTATGAAGATTATGATTATATTCATGATTTGAAGAATAAACATGAATATGACAAATTTAAAACGGCTAGTATTTTGCTCAAAATGTTGCGCGCATATCCAAAAAGGAGCTTACAGGCAAAAAGCATCGTAGAAGATATGGATAAAGAAAAAGCGGAAAAGATTATATATTGCTGCGATATGAATGACATACCCAGTTCGCATTCGTATGGATTGTTCAGAAAAAAAATGCAGGATGCCTTTACCGAAAAAGGATGTGGTTTTTCACCCACGTATGATTTAGCATTTCCTTTTCTGAGGATAGACTATGTTTTTGCATCGGATGCTGTTTCAATAAATGGATACAAGGTTTTGGAGAAGTCGCTTTCCGATCATTATCCCGTAGTTTGTTGGTTGGATTAATCTATAGATTCAACGCTTAGGTTTATTCGTAAATTTATTTATTAAAAAATAAAATTACAAGCAATAAAAACACTTTTCTATATTTGTAGCACATAAAAAAATTAAAATATGTTCAAGTTTATAAAAATTGTTTTTTGTTTTACAGCACTTTTCTCACTTAAAATTTCAAATGCCCAAATTTTAGAAAATTTTATTTCTAAAAGTATGGCATTGAGAGGCGGGAAAGAGAAGATTCAGAATTTTCAAACATTGATGATAGAAGGCGAAATAAAAATAGGAACACAAAAAACACCTATTGTCATATATATAAGACATGTAGAAGGATATAAGCATGAGTATACAATCAATGGAAAAAAAGAAATTTTAATTGTAAATAAAAATGAAAGCTGGAAAAGAGAAAGTATTTCTACACTAGTAAAAAATGAAGATTATATTCATCAATCGTTATTGGCATATATGGATATAAAGGGCGATTTTATGGATATAGATGTTAGTAGCAAATACGAATTCATTGATTTTGAATCAATAAATAATGTAGAGTATATGAAAATAAATAAACTAGAAATGGCAAAGAATACGACAAAAATGTTGTATTATTCCAATAATGACTTTATGAAATACAAAGAGTCATTTGTGAATTTATCCAATGGAAAGGATGAAAATTATACGTATTCAAATTACAAAAAAACGGATTATGGTTTGATGATGCCATTTAGTTTTAATATTGGATTTGGTGAGATTACGGTTTTGAAGTACACCTTTAACAAAATGTTTGATAAACTATTGTTTTTGCCAGAGCTAGAAGCCGAAAATATTTCAAATAAGAAAACACCCGTTCAAGCAAAAGAAAGAAAGTAGGAGCTGTTTTTGGATTAAAACGGTTTATGATTTTTTCTTTAAAAACAAATCATGAATAATCCACGCAGGACCAATGAGCAAAAACTGTAAATCTTTCAAAAAAGAGGGTTTTTTGCCTTCCACTTTATGGCCATAAAACTGCCCTATCCATGCTATTACAAAAATGATTAATGACGCATAAAATAGATTTAGTCCAAATCCAAGAAATACAATGTACTGGAGTACAGTAGCTACATAGCCCAATATAAGCCCATGTATAAGAAAGAAAATACCTAATTTTATATTCAATCGAAACCAAAAAATTAATGCAAATAGATATACAAAATTGGCTACGTTATAATACGCCGATTTATCTTTGGGAAAAGGAATACTGTACAGCATAAAATAAATAGACCAAAAAATCAAGGGAACACAGATATAATGAATTCTTTTATTGGTGCTATTTTGATGACTTTCGCCATATTCGGATAGCCAAGAAGCTAGGTCTTTCATAACTAATTACTTTTAAAAAATTATAATTCGCTTATTTTTAATAATTTATCTAGTACTATTCGCCCTTGTTCGTTGTATTTTACGGTGCCTAATTCGTGAACGGGGTCGTGTTCAAAGAAGATAAAATGTGGATTTTCGCTGGCATTTTTAAGCAAATTTTCTTTTTCTTTCAAAGTATCTAAGGGTCTTACGTCATAAGACATGACATAAGGCATAGGAATATGAAAAGATGAAGGCATAAGATCTGCCGCAAAAACGATGGTATTTCCCTTGTAATTAATTTTTGGGATAATCATAGCTTCGGTATGTCCATTGGCTAGGTCGAATGAAAAGCTTTTGAGTCCAAAATCTGTTTTGTCTATAAAATGTAAGTTGCCCGTTTCTTGAATAGGCAGTATATTTTCTTTTAAGAAAGAAGCTTTTTCTCTGTCATTGGGTTTAAGAGCCCATTCCCAATGGCTAGAATGACTCCAATATTTGGCATTGGGGAATTGATTTTTCAAGTTGCCTTGAGCATCTCTATATATAGCGCCACCACAATGATCAAAATGGAGATGTGACAAAATGACATCGGTAATATCATCGGGTGTATATCCTTTTTTTTGTATACTAGACAAAAGGGTGTCATCGCCATGAGGATAAAAATGACTTTTGAATTTATCGTCTTGTTTGTCTCCCATACCTGTATCGATAAGGATGAGTCTATTGCCCTCTTCTATGAGCATGCATCGCATAGCCCAAGTGCACATATTGTTTTCATCGGGAGGATTGAGTTTTTTCCACATAGATTTGGGTACTACCCCAAACATAGCGCCTCCGTCCAATTTGAATAATCCAGCGGATATAGAATGTATTTGCATGACAATATAAGTTTATGCAAATATAAAAAAAACCGCTTATTATCTGTAAAAATAATAAGCGGTTAAAGATTTATGGAATTAAAACTGGAATATTAAAATATTCCAAAATAATAGTCTAGTATATTCTTTTGAATGTAACGTCTGTTCTGCAAGAATGATCGGGGCAATCGGTTGTGATATCACTTTCTTCGCCAAACTTATCTATTACCATTTTGTCATTGGTAACAAAATTAAATGTAGAAGTAATTTTTCTATTATAATCTCCTACAAACATATCGTATTTGTGTGCTTCAAAAACGATAGTATTTGCATTTTTTATGCTATAAGCATATTTTTCATTTTTCAAGTAAGAAATAGAATGACTGTAAGTAGTGCTATCAAAAGTAACTGTATCTACAAATGTTTCCTTAATGGCAGGCATATAGTAGCTAATTTCCCATTGTCCTACAATTCCAGATTTGGTAGACGTAGACGGTGTAGCATACTCAGTAGTTTTGAGGTCATCTTTTTGACAAGAAGCCAATAAAGATACAAAGGTTAAAGCAAAGATAGTTTTTTTCATTGTAATATTAAAATTTTTCATAATTTATAGATTGACAAAAATAATAATTTTTTATTTATTTATATTATTTTTTCAAATTTCGTGCCAAAAACTACTATTTGTTTAAAATAAGATAATATTTTCAAAACTATGATTTTTTAAGTAATTGATAATCATGATTTTTAACCTTTACTTAATTCTTTTGAATCGTACCGAAAGTCTT
>JBIPPG010000026.1:0-13942 GCA_044368545.1 Chitinophagales bacterium
TATTTGGGTCAACATGTACATGGTCATCTTCTACCATTTTATCTACAATAAATTCATCTTTAGAAATAAATTTAAAAGTACTTTGCATTAAGATTGGCGTATCTTTTGAATAATACCAGCCGAATTCTGTATCTTGAAATTCTACTACATTATTTGAAATAAACTTGAAATGGTATTTTGTTTGGGTGAAGCATTTAGAGAAATATTGTATTCCCAAGGAATCTATCTTTACAGTGTCTAATTCTGTATCATTACAATAGGACATGTTTTTTTCCCAAGTTCCATAAGGAGTATACATTTCAGAAGAACTACCACTGTTTGCAGCTTCTTTTATACAACCATTTAATAGAAATATTATTAATAATGAAAAAGTTAAATGTTTCATGTTTGATTTTGTTAAGGTTAAAAAAAATTACATACCAATTACTTTGATTTCAAAATCAGTACCGTTGTGTACTTCAAAATCAGTATTCAAAATAACTTCTTGCTTTGCTTCAAATAATGAGTTGCCGGAGTTGAATGAAGCAAATTCCGAAAAAATTATACATCCAAATTGGTATGTAGAAGCCGTAAAAGATAAATTAACTAAGCTTAAAGTATTACATACAGATTGTGATACCGCATCATAAGCATTGAGGAGTCCATAGCCCATTTCGTCGTACCACGTACCATTAGGTTTGCTCAAAGATAAAAAATAGGGATATCCACCTGTCTTCTTTGCAGTTTGTTCAATAATTTTATTCACATCTTTTTGAGTCAAATTATTGTTCAAAGATAACATTAAAGCCGCTACTCCAGCTGCATGTGGCGCTGCCGCAGAGGTATGTCTAAAATCTGTAATAAAACTATTTGAAAGATCGGTTGTAGGAATTTCTATTCCTGGTGCTACTACATCTAATTCATTGCCATAACAGCTACCTGCAATACTAGTAAACCCTCTTCCCCAGCTAAAACAATTAGTATTTATTCCATTAAGTCTATCACCACAAGTAGATGAAGCGCCTACTACTAGAATATCAGGATTGGAATTTGCAGGATATCCTACACCGCTTCCAATTGGCATAGAAATACTATAATTTCCCGATGAAAATACCACCACACAACCTTTTCCGCCTCTTCCATTGCGAAGTGCATTGTTTATAGCATCGTCTATAACTTTATATCGAACTGAGGATCCCCAAGAATTGGAAATAACCGAAGCCCCATTTTGCCATGCAAAGTTGATTCCACGAGCTCTATTTTGTCTTGAAGTAGCATTGCTTCGCAAAGGATCGCTTATAGACATTAGTTTGCAGTTTGGCGCTATCCCTGATACTCCTATTTCGTTGTGATGAGCACCAATTATCCCAGCGCAATTGGTACCATGGGTGCCATAAACCAAGCTTGGAGAACTCGCATTAGTACAATCAAAACTTACATTATGCAAATTTAAATCGGTATGAGTAAGTTCAATTCCTTCGTCTAATACCGCTACAATGATTTCGGCATTTCCTTTTGTGTATTTCCATGCACCACAGGCTTCTATGCTAGTATTTGGCCAACTTTGATAGTTTTGTATATTCCATTGATCTGGAAAAAGTGGGTCCGAAGTACAATGTTTTATATCACCCCCATAAAAATTGGGTTGAGCTGCTGCAAAAAAATTAGTTTCTTCAAAATAATTGGCCATATCCAAGGCATTTTTTCCAGAATTTTTTGTACAAGCAAGTGTAAACCATTCTGGCATAGTCTCATTCTGTTCCAGAATTTCAAGTTTATGTTCTTTTGCCATTTTTTCTAATAATGCCTTATCTTTGAGGCTCTTGAGTTTTACAAAAAAGAAATAAGACAATATAACTTCGGTTCCTAATACATTGTAGTAATTGCCTACATATTTTACCATTGAACTATTCTCAAATTCTATGTTTGAGAGCGAATTCCCACGAATATAAGCGCTGTATTCATAGGGTTGACTATTCAAATTTTTTCCAAAATAAATTTTAAAACTGTCTACACTGTCCACTTGAATATTGGAAAATGTAGCAAGTAACTCATTTTTTGAATAATATTTTGAAAGTTGTACCCACTTTTTGGTGTTATTTTTTGATAAATACTGTTTTCCATTATTATACCAATAAAAATCGGTATTAGCTTCCTGCGCATAGCTACCTAGCACAAAAAATAAATAAAAGATTATTAATAATTTTTTCATAAATTTAAATTTAAATGATAAAGAATGGACTATTCAGAAATCAACATCATCTTGCTGTCTTTCAATTGATTGTCGATTTTGAGCGAGTAGATATAGTATCCGTCACTTAAATTTTCGGCATTATAAACCACTTTTCCAAGTCCACTTTTATCAGCCAAAGGAATAGATGTTTTCAAAATTCCCATTATGTCTCTAATTTCTATCACCGCATTAGTAAACAAAGCTGTTTCATCTATGAAATAGGTAAATGTAGTAATTCCTTTAAATGGATTCGGTGTGTTTTGAAATAATTTTGTAGAGTTTACATCGGTATACACGGTTTTGTTTTCTAGTTCCAAAACTTTTTGTTTCAATCCCTCAATTGTTTTTTGTTGTTCTTTTATAGATCCAATTAATACGGGAATCAATTCTACATAGTTGACAGATGGTGTTCCTTCAAAAGTAGACACTAGATTTGGAAATATTTTTTCCACGTCTTGCGCCAATAGTCCAAATCGTTTTACTTGACTATTATCTATTTGGCTTCTAGTTCTTTCTGCCTGTAGCGTTCCATTTTTTATATTGTTGGCATCGCTAGTTTTAATCCCTGACAAATCAGAATCTTTGTACGTATAGCTTACTGGAGACAATAGTAGAAGTTTGTCCAAAGAATTGTCCATTTTTTGAATATTTGATTTCAACGAGCTATCGGACCACGTCCAGTATCCGTGTGCTTGTGTATAGCCTCTTACTTGAAATGCATTGGTATTCCAATTTAGCGAAGTGCTATTTACATTGTCTGGTCTCATATTGACCCCGCATTTGCCATTATTGCTCAAAAAGAATCGGTAATTTGTGGATTGAATAGAACCACTTAATCCTGAAGAAAAAGGTGTCCAAAAATTTAGACCATCATCCCAATATTCTATTGCATAAGGGCCATCATTTGCATTTGTAGCACCTTCTCCAAAAGACAAAAATCTATATCCCGAATAGCCAATATTCATAGATGCACCGTTTTTTATACGAAAAGCACCTGTTTGTGCAAATGTCGTAGTTGTTAAAAAAACTAAAAAAATCATAATAGGTAAAACGTACTTTTTCATCTGTGTTTAATTTAATTGTGATTGAAATTGATTTGATTTTTAATTATTTATACTAAAAATATGTTACAAATATCAGAATTTATTTTTGATTATAAAAGTTACATACGAGTAGTTTTAAGGTTACGTTTGTGAAATTATTTTACACAAAATTTAAAAAAGGTTACATTTGTAGTGATTTTTAACTTTGGCATTAATTTTGAGTGAACTATGAAAAGAAAATTATTATTAATATTTGCTCGTTTGAAGAAGAATTATACCACCGATTATATGGCAAAAGAATTGGGGATAACTCGAAAACAATATTCGAGCATAGAAAATGGTCATACGGTGAATGTAAAAGAAGATTTAAAATTGGTAATATCAAAATTGTTGGATATTGATAAATCCTTGTTAGATATAGACGAAGGTAATATAATTATATCGGGAACAAAAGACAATGGATTTCAGATAGCGGATTATAAAAATGCTCAAAATCAAATGACGATTCAATTGCTAATGAAGCAAATTGAGATGCAACAGAATATAATTCAAAAACAGCAAGAGCAAATCCAAGACCTTACTTCACATGTAGAAAAAAACAATACATTCCAATAAAATATCATTAAAACATACCCAAAGAGTTTTTTTAAAAATCAATTTTAATCAATAAACTCATAATTTATTGAATAATTTCAGAAATTTCAGAGTTTTAAACAATTTTTTTTGAATTTGAAAATCAAGTATTTGGATAATTTTTTTAAAAAAATCCAAAAAAAATAAACTCAGTAAAAAAAATAGCATTACTTTTGCCTCGGAGGAATGCCAGAGCGGTTTAATGGAGCAGTCTTGAAAACTGTCGTAGGTAACACTACCGGGGGTTCGAATCCCTCTTCCTCCGCTCTCAAAATATAAAAAAGCCCTAATCAACTGATTAGGGCTTTTTTATTTCACATAATTTTTAAAAAAAAAGATTTTTAAATTATGATAATTTTTGTATAATTGCAATTGGAATTAAACAAAAAATTATCATGAAAAAAGGTTTACTTGTATTAAGTTTGTTTTTATGTGTTGTTCATTCAGCAGTATACGCCCAGGTTACAGGTGTGAAAAACATTCCCGGTGATTATGCTACACTTGCCGCCGCTATTACCGACTTGAATACCAATGGAGTAGGAGCAGGTGGTGCTACTATTAATGTCAATGCCAATCAAACAGCACCAGCTGGAGGTTATGTATTAGGTAATACGGGCTCTGCATTACTTACAACGCTATCTTTATCAAATCCATTAGTAATTAATGGAAATGGAAGTAATCTCACCTCTTTTGTGGGGACAAGAGCAGGTAGTTTAACTTCTGGACAAAATGATGCCATTTTCACTTTGGTAGGGGTAGATTTTGTCACAATCAAACGGTTTAATTTTTTAGAATCCGCTTCAAATACTACTACAACTACTACTATGGAATTTGCTGTAGCAATGTATAATGTAGGAAGTGCTTCTGGAGCTTCTAATGGTTGTCAGATGATTACTATAGATAGTAATACATTAAATTTTCCAAATGTTAATACGAACAATTATTTAGTATATGCCGGTGCATATCAATATAATACAACAACGGCTGCTTCTTGGCTAGGTGGTATTACGTCACCTGATATTCACGCCCGTATAACGGTATCAAACAATACCATTACACAAGGATATAATGGGGTGTATTTCAGAGGGGCTACCACGGCACAAGCTAGAGCGCTCATTACGCAAAATAATACGTTTAATAATCTTGGTGGAGGGACGGGAAGTGCTTATGGTATTTATACTTTTTATTTAGATAGTGCAATACATTATAATAATAAAATTGCATTTGATGCCGCTCATGGAAATGCTACAACGTATGGAATTTTCTGGAGTACAAGTAATGGAGGTGTCTTTGAAGCGTATGATAATGATATAAATCTTACATATTCGGGCACTTCTCAGATTGCAGGTATTTATGGAACGGGTTTCCTAGGAAGCACATTCAAAGTCAAACGAAATAGAATTTATGGAAATGCGTTAGCTATTACATCTACAGCTTCATGTTATCCAATTTATCAAACCTATTCGGGAGGAAATGTCTTTTCTTTTGATATTGATAGCAATACAATAGAAAATATGAATATTGGAGGCACAGGTACTTTTTATGTAATTTATACGAGTGGTTCTACTACTGCTGCTACCAATTCTACTCATAATATTAGAGGGAATATCATCAATAATATAAATCGTATTGGGACCAATGGTACTTCGTATTTAGTATATGCTGCATCTAAAATCAACACGAATTTTTCAAATAATATTATTGACAGCGTATTTTTTTCAAATGCTTCAGGAGCTACTTCAATTGGATTATGGGCTTTTTATGAGTTGACGAATAGTGGTAATATGATTGTAGAAAACAATAAGATAACGAATCTTTTTATCAATGGAACAAATACTTCTACAGCACATACATTAAGAGGTATTTATGCCTCTATGAGTGGAAATTTAACTACAACAGTTAGAAATAATCTTATAGAAAATTTAGCCATTAATTTATCTTCAGGAGGAGGAACAGTAGCTGCAATTCATTTATTGCCAGGAACTACTGGTATTAATGTTTTTGAACGAAACAATATTAATAACTTGAGTATTGCGGGAGCTACTGCCAATGTACACGGTATGATGACCACAACGGGTAGCTCTAATACATTTATAAATAATATGATTTCAAATCTTTCGGCTCCAGCGAGTACTGTGGTAAATAGTATAATAGGCCTTAATACCACAGCAACTTCAGGAACACTTAATTTGTATCACAATACCATTCGAGTGGGGACTATAGGATCTCCTTTAGCAAGTACAGGAGCCAATTTTGGAGGTACAGCAGTAGCATTATCAAATATGTCTACTATTAATATAAATAATAATATATTCAATATAATAGGAAATGGAAATGGTACAGGCTATTTTGCTGCCATAAAAAGAACGGCATTAGGTGTAGCAGGAACGCCACCTGCAGGGATCAATTTAAAAAACAATATTTTGTTTTCAAATGGCTATGTCTTTGGAGAAGGAACTGATAATACAACAGCGACTAATTTATATTTTTCTTCTACCAATGGGTCTTCAGCTTCTTCGGGTACCGACGATATCAACTTTAATACTTCTTGTGGACAATTCAAATCGTTTATGTTAGGAAACGCTTCAGGGACATTTATAGAGAACAATTTGGTGGCTGGCACTATTTCAAATACATGGGTGCCATCTGGTGCTTCTTTTGCCGAGAGTGCTGCCATTCCTACTTCTCCTGCTATTACTACCGATTTCAGTGGCGCTACTAGAGGTGCTTTGGCGGATATAGGGGCCCTTGAATTTTCTGGTACGGCCACAGATGCATCTGGGCCTATTATTAATTATACGGATATACCAAATCTCAATTGTACGAATGCACCTACTTTGGCTACTACAATTACCGATTTCAGTGGTGTCAATTCGACAACTGCCAAGCCAAGATTGTATTATAAATTAGATGTAGATGCAAATGATTTCTCAGTAGCCAATACCTCCGCAGGAAATGGATGGAAATGGGTAGATGCTTCGGGCACGGCACCAAATTTTAGCTTTGCAATGGATTTTAGCAAATTAACTTCAATCCCTGCTACAGGTAGTTCAATCAATTATTTTGTCGTGGCACAAGATAATTTAACCACACCAAATGTAGGAAAAAATTCGGTAGTCTTTCCAGCAGGTTTTTGTCCTACTTCAGTAGTTCTTGGTGCTTCTGCCAATGGCGTAACTGGTTTTAAGAGTTTTACGTTTGGAACGGCTCCTGTTTTAACTTTTAAAGCCACTCCAGAAATCGTATGTGTTAATAATCCTGCTGTTTTAGAAGCAAATTTAGTTTTTTCTCAGCCCACAGCACCACCTACAAACTATGTAGCTACAGGTACCGCTACAGTTAATTCTACATATCCCAATCCGTTTTATTCTGCATGGAGCAATATACATACACAACATTTATTATTAGCTTCGGATTTATTAGCGCAAGGATTGCGTGCAGGAGATATTACGGCTATTGCATTAGATGTAACAGTAGTAGGAACATTACCTATGATAGATCTTTCTGTAAAAATTGGTGCTACTTCGCAAACAGCAATGACTACATGGTTGCCACCTGCCGCATTAACTACCGTTTATACCAATCCGAGTTTATTACCTGCATTAGGATACGGGTCGGTGCTCAATTTTACGACGCCTTATAATTGGGATGGTGTCTCAAATATTGTATTGGATTTTTGTCATGGAAATGCAGGCTCAACAAGTACGATGTCTAGAACGGTTAATGCAAGAACTACTTCATATATTTCTTCTATCAAAACGAATGTAAATGCAGCCACTGCTGCCTCAACCATTTGCCCAGATACTACAACTAATAAATTAACATACAGCGTAATCCCTAATTTTAGAATTTTTGGTACAGCAGCTTCTAATAATGGAGTAAATTTTGTATGGAAAGATTCTTTAAATACAACATTAGCCTCTACTAGAATCTATAATCCTTCATCAGTTGGTTTTTTTACAAATACTGCAAACAGAGAGCGATATCAAATTACCGCTACTGATGCTTTTGGATGTGTATTTGTAGATACCTTTTATTTAGATAAAAACACCTCACTCCCTACAGTTACTGCGAATGCATTCAATGTACAAACGCCTTGTTTTGGCGATTCCATTGCGGTATCCTTTGCTGTAGCCAATGGTTGCCCACCCTACACGATTTCATTCAAACGTTCCAATTCGCTTGGAGGAAGTACCACCCCTCTTCTTTTAAGTGCTTCGAATAGATTTTTCCCTACTGGTGATAAAGGCTATGTCTATGCCGATGTGGTGGATAATGCTGGAAACCAAATCAATAATTTTTTAGTAGATTCGTTTGATTTGCCAAATCCTCCTGTTGCCGTGCATGATACCATTTGTGGAACAGGAACTTTGACTTTGGGTGCGAATCCAATAGGGGCTGGAACTGTTTTTTGGTTTGATGGTTCCAATCCAAACTCCGCCAATGTACTTTCAAATACTACGCCTTTTACTACCAATATTTTAACACAAACAGACACTTTCTATGCAGGGGAAGGTTCATATAATAATTATACCGTAGAACCGGGAGTGCCTACATCAACCTCCGCAACTACCACGGTAAATAATTATGGAATTAAACTTAGAGTTAAAGAAGCTTTTGTTCTCGATTCTGTTGGGCTTAAGTTTACGGCAGCACTAACCAATCCTTGCTCAGCTACTTTTGTAACGTATGATAGTATCTCTAATACCGTAGCAAGTAATTTTGTAAATCCTTATGACACCTTTATTGTCAATGTTAACAATACTTTGGTAACAGGTGCAGGTACCTATTATTTTGCGCCAGATAGAAAAATGAATTATACGTCAAGCGACGTAGGAAAGACTTTAATTATTCGTCCAATTGCACATAATTGCACCAATTTTGTTTATTATAATTATAGTGCAGCGGGTTTGTTTAATGGGACTTCGCATCTTTCTCAAGTTGTAGATATTACAGGATCTGTAACTACGGTTTGGTACAATGTTCCTGGGTTGTATCATTACGCTTATATATGGGGAGTAAAGGCTTCTAAATATTGCGGAAGTGAATTGACACCTGTTTATGCTGTAGTAGAAACGGCGAATCCAATAACCTTTACGCAAGATACGGTTCAAATTTGTAATCCTACAACAAATACTTCTTCTGATACCGTTAAAATAACATCTACTCCTTATTATACAACATTTGCGTGGACAAGCTCGGGTGGTGGTACCGCTACAGGAAATGCTACCAATGGTTGGGTTTTTCAATCTTCAGCCTCAAAACCAGATACCTTTGTTTTACAAGCAAATAATCCAGTATCAGGTTGTCAAATGCTAGATACGGTTATTGTAAATCCAGTGCCATTTTCTACAACTATTAATCTAACCGCTAATTTGGAAACACATTGTTTATCGGGTGCATCTAAAATTTCTTTAAATGGAACCCCTAAAAAAGGCGCTACTTATCAATGGCAAAAAAGCACCAATGGTGGAACTTCATGGTCCAATATTGTAGGCTCCATTTCAGATACACTTCAAACGGGCTTGTTATTTGACTCTACGGATTATCGTGCAATCTTAAGTTGTAATGGAGCTCCTATAGGAGGAGGTATCTCTCCATCCCCAATTAAGTCCATATTGGTTCACAACCCAATGATTGACAGTGTGAAAAATGACACCATTTGTGGAGTAGGAACTGCTGATTTACAAGCCTTTGCCAACACTGGAAATGTACAATGGTATTCAAAATCAGGAACATTTTTGGGTGCAGGGAATACATATACAACTCCTACATTGACAGCCACCGATACATTTATCGCTAAGGCAACTACAGCACCTGGAGCAGCAACAAGTTTATTTACTACAACGACACCTAATGCTGCTTGGGGGGCCAATAATGGAACAAATGGATTGATGTTTAACCTTACCCCAAATGTAAATATTACAATAGACTCATTTTTAGGTCAGCAAATTACAGCTGCTTTAAACTATCAAATTTTCTTTAAAGTAGGGACATATGTAGGTTCTGAAACGAATGCTGCCGCTTGGACTAATGTTGGTGGTCCTCTTACGGGTGTTTTCAATACAAATAATGGTGGATATCTAGAAATGCCTGTTCCGGGTGGACTTACTCTTAATGCAGGTCAAACCTATGGAATTTTTCTAGCTTATGCAGGACGATATATGACAGGTACACCTACAAACAATACTTATACAAATGCAGACTTAACATTCTTTGGAGGTGCATCTTCTCCAAGTGCCGCAACTTTTGGCACAGGAATTGCGGATAGAATATTTGTGGGTAAAATTGTTTACAAAACTGGTTGTCAGTCTATAGGCAGTCAAGTTATTGCATCTGTTACATCACCACCAGCATTAGCGTTATCTCAAAATATTGACACAGTTTGTAGTGGTCAAGTTTCGGATAAAATTAATATTACAGCACCATCTAGTTTAAGCACTTATAATACCTATACTTGGAATACAACTGATGTTACAGGTACTTCATCTACAGGATATAATTTCAATCAAACGAACCCTGGTACTTATAAATATATACTTGAAGCCGAACAAACTTCGGGTCTATTATGTAAAAATCAAGATACATTTGATTTTGTTGTAAATAGAAATCCTACAATATTTAACATTGACCCAATAGGACCCGTTTCTCAATGTAATGGATCATCTCAAGAGTTGAATGCTACGAGTGGCTTTATAAATTCAGGAACGAAAATTGGTGCTGGGACATTATCAACTACTACATTAGCTAATACTCCTTTTTATTCTACTACTACAACTTATGTAAATACAAGAATACAGCATCTATATACTGCAGCAGAACTTATTGCCTCTGGGATGAATGCCAATGTTAGTTTTGATTCATTGTCTTATTTTATTACAGCTAATGGAACAACTACAGGAAACTATCCTATGAGCATAAAAATGGGGCATACTACTTCTACTACTATTTCAACATTTACTGCGTCAAATACTTTAACAGAAGTTTATAATGGAATAAGAACATTGTCTCCTTTTACGCCAGCGCCATCAGCTACTGCCCCAATAGAACATCAAATTCCTTTAAATGGAAATTTTGTTTGGGATGGCACTTCAAATATTATTGTTGACGTTTGTATTACAAATGGAGCAACAACAAATATATTTGGGGTACAAAACACTTCAATTACAGGTTCTGGGTTAGGAGATTATTCTACCACACAATCCGTGTGTATTAATAATGTCAATAATTTTGCAAGAGCGAACCGTCCAAATATCAGATTGGTTCAAGCGGCAAAATATCCAATTACTTGGTCTCCAATTTTAGGTTTATATAGAAATTCTAGCGCTACTTTATCTTATGTAGGAACAAATAGAGATACAGTTTGGGCAGCCCCAGCAGATACTATTAAATATTTTGCTACGGCTACACATCCAAATGGATGTACTATAAAAGACAGTATCGTTATTCAAGTAAAAGATACCGTTCAAATTACTACTCAGCCAAAACTAGATACTGCAGTATGTCAAGGACAATCTTTTGCAGTTTCAGTATCGGCAACTTCTACTTCTCCAATGACTTATCAGTGGAAAAAATGGAATGGAACTTCTTTCGCTAATATTACAGGGGCAAACTCATCTACTTTTTCTGTTTCAAATGCAGTAGTTACAGATTCTGGAAATTATATTTGTGAAATTTCTACTGGGTCGCCTTGTGCTACAAAAGTTACTTCTGTAGCTCATGTAAAAGTTAGCCCATCTATAAGTATCACAACACAACCGCTTTTAGCGAATGTATGTCAAGGACAGCCATTCTCATTAATTGCAGCGGCATCTGGAGATAGCTCTATTATGTGGACGCAATTGACAGGAAACAATACTTCTAGTACAGATACATTAGCAAAATCTTCAGCAGCATTGTCTGACTCTGGAATGTATTTTGTAACATACAAAGCATTTGCACCATGTGCGGATAAAAATTCTGATACTGTAAAAGTAACCGTATTCCCAGCATCATTTGTATCTACAGATCCTGTAGCAAGTATAGTATGTTCAGGAACTACCGCTACATTTATAGCAAAAAGTAAAAATTCAGCATCGGTATCGTGGATGAAAGGAACTTCGGCAGTATCTGCAGGAGGAAATATCGCAATATCGAATACAGTAGCAGGTGACTCTACTGTATCTATTTTGACTATTTCAAATGCGACATTGTCGGATTCTGGCGATTATAAATTTGTATCGGTAACAGGTGGAACAGGATGTGCTAATGATACCTCTGCGGTTGCTAAATTAACAGTAATTCCAGCACCAGTAATCACGACACAGCCTACAGCAAACACAACTATTTGTTTGAACACGGCATTGAATTTAAGCGTAACGGCAACAAATGCATCAGGATTTAAATGGATGCGTGGAACAGATTCTGTAGGAAATGCATCTAATTATTCTGTAACAAATGCACAATTATCTGATTCTGGAAACTACACAGTAGTAGTTTTAGGAAATAGTCCATGTGCAAGCATTACATCAAATATCGCAAACGTAAAAGTTACACCATTGGCTACTATTACGACACAACCAACTGCTACAACAGTATGTCAAGGTTCTGCGATGAGCTTTACGATAGCTGCGAGCAATGCAGATTCAATCGTATGGTTTAGAGGTGCTACAAGAGTAGGTACAGGAACTTCATACAATGTAACTTCTGCAACAAGTGCTGACAGTGCAAACTATTCAGCCGTAGCATATAGCGCTGCAGGATGTACGAATGCAACTTCAAATGTTGTACTAGGTGCTGTAATCACAGCACCAGTAATCACAACCCAGCCTACAGCAAACACAACTGTTTGTTTGAACACGGCATTGAATTTAAGCGTAACTGCAACCAATGCAAGTGGCTTCAAATGGATGCGTGGAACAGATTCAGTAGGGAATGCATCTAATTATTCTGTAACAAATGCACAATTATCTGATTCTGGAAATTACACAGTAGTAGTATTAGGAAATAGTCCTTGTGCAAGCATTACTTCAAGTGTTGCGGTAGTAAAAGTTACGCCTTTGGCAGCAATTACGACACAACCAACAGCTACCACAGTATGTCAAGGATCAGCGATGAGCTTTACAACAGCTGCAAGCAATGCGGATTCAATCGTATGGTTTAGAGGAACTACAAGAGTAGGAACAGGAACTACCTATTCGGTATCATCTGCAGCAAGTGCAGACAGTGCAAACTATTCAGCAGTAGCATACAGCGCTGCAGGATGTATAAATACAACTTCAAATGTTGTATTAGGATCTGTAATTTCAGCACCAGTAATTACGACACAGCCTACAACAAACACAACTATTTGTTTGAACACGGCATTGAATTTAAGCGTAACGGCAACAAATGCATCAGGATTTAAATGGATGCGTGGAACAGATTCTGTAGGTAATGCATCTACATATTCTGTGACAAATGCACAATTATCTGATTCTGGAAGCTACACAGTAGTAGTAAAAGGAAACGGACCATGTGCAAGCATTACATCAAATATCGCAAACGTAAAAGTTACACCACTCGCAACGATTACAACACAACCATCTGCCACAACAGTATGTCAAAGTTCACCGATGAGCTTTACGATAGCGGCGAGCAATGCGGATTCAATCGTATGGTTTAGAGGTACTACAAGAGTAGGCACAGGCACTTCATACAATGTTGCTTCTGCAACAAGTGTTGACAGTGCAAACTATTCTGCAGTAGCATATAGTGCTACAGGATGTACGAATGCAACTTCAAATGTAGTATTAGGTGCTGTAAAACCACAAGCAACAATTACGACACAACCCGTAGCTAATACATTTGTATTGACAGGAACCAATGCTTCAGTATCGGTTTCAGCAATGAATTTTGATTCAATTGTATGGTATAAAGGCGCAACGAGAATCAGCAATGGTGCTACGTTGTCAATCACAAACTTTGACAGTGCTACGCACGCAGGTAAATACACAGCAAGAGTATATAGTCAATCACCATGTACGGACTTTGTAGTATCTGATACGGCAAATGTAATCAAGTCTACATGTCCAGT
>JBIPPG010000176.1:0-5590 GCA_044368545.1 Chitinophagales bacterium
CGTCACCAGTACATTCTCGAATAGGGCCACCGCAAAATTTGCTTTGAGCATTGTTCCAAGAAACCGCATCGCTATAATTAAAAATTGACACCCCATTGATCAATATTCCAATATTTCCAAGCCCTGTAGCAGTTTGTGTACCCGTATTTTTTGTAGGATTCAAAGGAATTTTATAAATAGCATTTTGACTTCCCGCTTGATTTCTATTTCCATCCAAGAAAGGTCCTGTAGGGTAAGTAGGAATTCCATTTGTAGCTACATAAACATAACTTGCCGAGTATTTTACACTTTGAACATTGGCTACAATATTATTGGAAGTAGCTGTAGAATTGCCTGTAGTGTAATAGCTACCCAATTTAGTAGTATTTTGCAACCATGACGTAATGGCTGGATTTGTTTGGGCTATTGCGTTTGTAACAAATGCGAATAGCGCTAATAATTGTAATGATTTTTTCATATTAAAAATTTAAATTTGATTTATTAGACGATATAATTTATTGAATCCTTCTATTTTTTCTTTAACAATTCTCTTGGAAACTCATAATTTTTGTTAAAAATAAATTTTTTGTCACTGAGAGTGTATAAAAATGCCATTAAATCTACTTTTTCATTTGAATTTAAATGAAATGAAGGTAATTTTTTATAATTTTTGATGAGTTTATTTGATTGATTATAATGATTCAACACTTGATTGAGACTTTTGAATCGTCCATCATGCATATAAGGAAGCGAATACTCAATATTTCTTAGTGATGGAATTTTGAATAAAAAACTATCTTTTGGATTTTTTGAAATTGCAAATCTTCCCAAATCTTTGAAAACGGTATCCATTTCTAAGCCATTAGAGGCAAATTGATAGGAAGAAAAAAGAGGCTCGGTATGACAAGTATTACAGTGTTTTTTAAAAATCATATAGCCTTGTTCCTCCTGAGCTGTAAAAGTTGCCTTATTTTGCTGTACACTGTCGAATTTTGCATTAGAAGAAACCAACGTGAGTTGAAACTGTGACAAAGCTTTCAATGCTCTATGCCCCGTCACTTGACTATCCCCAAATGCTTCAAAAAACTTGGCACGATACCATACCGATTGATTTAATTTCTTGACAACATGTTCTAGCGTTTCTCCCATTTCCTTTGGGTGCGAAATAGGTGCTAATGCCTGAACATCTATATGATGTATAGCGCCATCCCACATAAAAAATGGATGCCATGCAAGATTCATAAGCGCTGGTGAATTTCGAGTTCCTATAGCGTCATTGATTCCGTGGCTAACATTATGATCTACGTGAGTAAATGCATTATAGGGCGAATGACACGATGCACAAGAAATAGTGGAATCCAACGATAAAATAGGATCATAAAAGAGAATTCGTCCCAAATCTACTTTTGACTTTGAAAGTGGATCGTGCTTAAAATTATGTTGGGGAGTAGGCCATTTTTCTGGAATAGATATTACAAAATTATCATTGGTTACAAATGAAAAAAAGAGCATTCCAAAGATAAAAAGGAGCAACGTTCTATTCAAAATAATAATATTAAAATGAAAATAAGGATGGTAGCAATTTTGAAAATTCAACGGCTTTTTCTCCGGGAGACATTATATCAGATTGCTGCTTCCACTGAATATTTTTAAACAATAAATCTAAATTTATAATGATTTTATTGGACAAATCTTTAGGCTTTATTGTTATATGTTGAAGCGTAGGATACTTTTGATTAAACCCTCCAATATGAAAAGTAAATAAACCTTTGTTGTTATCCACAACTTTTGAACATCCTTCTAATTTAAAAAAGATATAGCCACTCTGCCACGTCCAATACATTCCTTTGGTTGGGTCTAAATCCCCTTCCATTACTCCCATTTCGTGAGTAGCACTATCTATACCTAAATCAAATGATATTGCATCAAATTTGACGGAGCCATTGGTTTTAAATTTAAGATATTTTTTTGATGCATAATCTATCAAAAAATAATTTTTGACTTCATAGGCAATTTTATCTTTATTTAATAATTTAAGATTTGAAACATAAAATTTTAAATTATCAATACGGATGCTATCATTCAATACCGAAGAGAAAGTTGATGTTCCTATCTCTAATTCGTTCTGATTTATTGTAGCAAAAAAATCAAATTGATACTGAACCTGCGCTTGTGTATAAACATTTGAAAAACATAAAATAATGAATAAAAATACCTTCATTTATCTTCTGTGTCTTTTTTTGGAAAACAAATGAGCAAAATCTTCAGCCAATTCATTATATTTTTCTAGCTGAGATGGATTACATAATTTTTTAATATCTAAAAAATGAGCATAATGTATTTTCTCTATCTGCATCTGTGTCGCATTTATGATTTCAAATAAAGAATCTTGTTTTTCAATTGCAGTGCCCAATTTCAATCCTTCGTACAATGCTTCTTTTTGCTCCATAAGTTCATCTTCTTTCTCTCTTATCTGAGCACGATGATTCTCAATTTGATTTTCATATTTTTCTACTTGCTCTGGAGAAAACCCCAATCGTTCAATAATAATAAACTTGGGTCCTTCGCCAGGATGTTCGGGGTGTGGTGGCCTTTGATTAGGATTGGGGGCAAAAAATAAAATGGCTACCAATAATATATTTGAAATTATTAGACCTGCAATAATTAAATAATATACCTTTAAATTTACTGTATTATTCATAGTATAATTGATTAGATTCAACAAAAAAATCTTTTACATTTTCTAAATCATTCTTTTTGGATTCGAATTTAGAGACAATCACATAAACATCTAAAAACATTATCACAATAACACTTGCCGCTATAGCATAAATCCATTTATTTGAATTTTTCAAACTCTTTTGATGTTCTATTTTCAACAAAATATCTTCATATAAACGCTCAGGAGCATCTACTTTTTTTATCTTTTTTAAAATATCAAAATTTTCAGTCATTGTCTTAGTGAATATTTATACCCTATTAAACGATTAATAAAACAAAAACCTTCGTTAAAAAGTTTATTTTTTTGTCAAATTCATTTTTGCACGCTGAAGCAAAGATTCCACGGCCTTAATACTTATTTCCATTATTTCGGCTACTTCTTTGATACTTTTATCTTCAATTTTTACCAAAATAATGGCCGTTTTTTGATTATCAGGCAACAAATTTATTTTATTAAATAATAATTTTAAAGCTTCTTTATCCTCCAACTCAATCCCTGGATGATTATAATCTGGAAATTCCATTTGATAATCTTCATCATGAGCGCTAAAAATAGATTGAAAAATCCCTTTTCGCTTCTGCGCATTTTTATGTTTTATAAAATCCAAAGACTTATTAATGGTTATTCGATAAATCCATGTTGTTAGTTTTGCATTTTCTTTAAATCGACTATAATTTTCATACACCGATACAAATACATCTTGAGTAATTTCCTCAGCATCCTCTTGATTTAGCGCATACTGCAAAGCAAGATTAAAAACCCATTTTTTATTATTCTCAAAAATTTCTTTAAATTGCTCCAACAAATCCCTACATATATATATGCAAATATAGTATAGAAAAACATCAAAGCCATTAAAAAAATGTTAAAATTAAAATACAGCTTCTATCAAATAGATAAAAAAGAATCAAATAATAAAAAAAAACAAAGCACTTAAAAAAAAAATCTTATTTTTGCAGTCCAATTTTAGAAATAAAAATTATTATGAGTAGTATAGTACAAGAAATCAATCAATTATTGATAAGTAAAAAAGAAGTTCCTTCTTTTAATACAGGAGATAACGTGAGCATCCACTACAAAATTATTGAGGGTAACAAAGAGCGTATCCAAATTTTTAGAGGAGATGTTATATACATGAAAGGACAAGGTTTGAATAGAAAATTTTGTGTTAGAAAACTTAGCAATGGCGTAGGTGTAGAGCGTATCTTCCCTATGGAATCTCCAATGATTGAAAAAATTGAGGTGAACAAACATGGTAGAGTTAGAAGATCAAAAATATTCTACATCAGAGAATTGAAAGGAAAAGCAATGAGAATCAAAGAAAAAAGAATGGCTTAATTCTTTTTCGATACTCAAATTCAATAATAATACAAAACGACTTTCATATTCTGGAAGTCGTTTTTTTGTTTCAACAATAAACTATTAAAAAAATGGAAAAACATATATTGACCGAAAAAGCAGCAAAACCACTTGGCTTATATCCGCATTCAAAAAAAGTAGGAAATTTATTATTTTTGAGTGGCATTGGTCCTCGCACGGCAGGTACAGACCTAATTCCAGGATTGGAAATGGATAAATATGGAAATTATCTAGCCTTTGATTTTGAAAAACAATGTCGTTCTGTATTTGAAAATGTAAAAACCGTATTGGAAGAAAGCGGCAGCAAATGGGAAAATCTTGTAGATGTGACAGTTTTTTTAGTGAATATGAAACGTGATTTTCATGTATATAACAAGTTGTATGCCGAATATTTCAAAGACGCTATGCCTTGTAGAACTACGGTAGAAGTTAGCAGCCTTCCTAGTTCTATTTCTATAGAGTTGAAATGTATCGCTACTGTAGATTAACACACATAGTTTGTGCGTTCGGTTTAATAAATTTTATTTAGTTTTGCTTAAATTTTAATAATAATATATAATGGCATTAGTAGAAATTTTACTACCCGCAATGGGCGAAGGAATCATAGAAGCTACATTAATTTCTTGGATGAAAAATGAAGGTGATGCGGTATCTATAGATGAAAATTTGATAGAAGTAGCTACCGATAAAGTCAATAGCGAAGTTCCGTCTACTGCTTCGGGCACTCTTCACAAAAAATTGTTTAACGACAATGATGTAATTGCTGTGGGAAAACCTTTTGCTATTATTTCTACAGGAGGTGATGCGGCTGTATCTGCGCCTGAAGTTAAAATTGAAAAAACGGAAGAGACAAAAATAACACCTGTAATTGAAGAAAAAGTTCAAACACCTTCTTCAATTGTAGAAAATAAAACAGTAGAATCTATTAAAACTGATAAATTTCTTTCTCCCCTCGTTCAGAATATCGCTAAAGAAGAAGGATTGACGACCGAAGATTTGGAAGCTATCATAGGTTCTGGCAAAGAAGGTAGAATTACAAAAGATGATATTTTGGCATATATAGGAGCTAAAACTAGCACTCCACGTAACGAAACTGTTTCTCAGCCAATAATTGAAACTAAAATTGAAGCTCCAAAAGTTGAAGTGAAAGAGGTTGTAGCTTCTAATAATGCTGTAAACTCAAACGGTGACACCAATATAGTTCCAATGGACCGTATGCGAAAATTGATTGCCGATCACATGATTAAATCAATTCAAACTTCGGCTCACGTATGCTCTTTCATAGAAGCGGATGTGACTAATATGGTAGCTTGGAGAAATAAACATAAAAATAAATTTAAAGAAAAATATGGTGAAAATTTAACCTTTACACCTATTTTGATTGAAGCTATTGCAAAAGCTTTGTTAGAATTTCCAATTTTAACGGCTTCACTAGATGGCAATAATATTATTTATAAAAAAGATATCAATATCGGTATGGCTGCAGCATTGCCCGATGGCAATTTGATAGTTCCTGTAATCAAAAACGCC
>JBIPPG010000010.1:0-18292 GCA_044368545.1 Chitinophagales bacterium
ATTTGAACAAAAAAGCGAAGCGTGTTATGGCGGTTTTGGATCCTATCAAATTGACCATTACCAATTATGATGCAGAAAAAATAGAACTTCTAAAAAGTGAAAATAATCCCGAAGATGAAAATGGAGGACACAGAGAAGTTCCCTTTTCAAATACCTTGTGGATAGAGCGCGAAGATTTTAAAGAAGTAGCCGAAAAAAAATGGTTTAGATTGGCTCCAGGTGCTACCGTTAGGCTCAAAAGTGCCTATATTATCCAATGCGATGATTTTGTAAAAGATAGCGAAGGAAATGTAGTAGAAATAAAAGCGAGCTATATCCCTGAGAGTAAAAGTGGTTCGGACACTAGCGGCATTCACGTAAAAGGAACGATTCATTGGGTTTGTGCCAAATCGGCTGTAGAAGCGGAATGCAGACTCTATGATAGACTATTCAAAGTAGAAAATCCGTCTAGCGAAGAAGGCGATTTTAAAGATTTTATCAATGAAAAATCATTAGAAATTATCTCTAAAATATATATAGAACCGTCATTAAAAGAAGCCAAATTAGGAGAATATTTTCAATTTTTGAGAAAAGGATATTTTGTATTGGACAAAAACGCTACATCAAATCATATCATTTTCAATAGAACCGTTACGCTAAAAGATACGTGGGCAAAGTTGAATAAGTAATTGTTTTGGTAGTAATTTGTTATTACAATCCAATCCTTATAATAAAAACAATTAATGGAAAACAAGGAGTTTTTTATTTGGTGTGATGAAAGTATAAAAAAGGGGAAGTTTTACTCTAATTTTTATGGAGGCGTTTTGGTGAAATCCTCAGATAAAGAATATGTTTTAAAAAGATTAAAATCAATAATAGAAGAAGCAAATGTTTTTGAAGAAATAAAATGGCAAAAAGTAAATGCTTTCCAATTAGAAAGATATTTTTATTTAATTGATGAATTTTTTGAATTGGTAAAAAAAGATTTGATAAAAGTAAGAATCATGTTTACTCAAAATGCTAATAATGCTACTCAATTAGAAAATCACCACCTTGTGAATGAGTATTTTCTATTATATTATCAGTTCATAAAACACGCTTTTGGACTCCAGTATTCAAATAATTCACAAGAAAATGTACACGTAAGAACCTATTTTGATTATTTACCCGATACTTTATCAAAAAGACAACAATTTAAAGAGTATATTAAAGGATTAGAGAGTACTATAGATTTTAAAAGAGCAAACATAAAGTTTAGAAAAAATGATATAACAGAAGTAGATTCTAAAGATCATTTACCTATTCAATTTTTAGATATTATTTTAGGTGCAATGTCTTTTAGACTTAACGATATGCATAAAGAAAAACCAATAGGAAAAAAAAGAAGAGGAAAAAGAACTATAGCTAAAGAAAAATTATACAAAAAAATAAATTCAAAAATAAGGGAAATTAGAAAAGGATTTAATATTGGAATGTCTACAGGGACAAATGATAAGAGTGATAGGTGGAATCATGTTTATCGTCATTGGTTATTTGTACCCTCTTCTATAGAAATTGATAAAAGTTTATACAAATAAAAAAAGCTCCACGCCACCTACATAATAATTTCAAGTAACACTTGAACGTTCGGATAGCTATAGAGCTGGTGCAAAGTTACCGTTTTTTTTTAAACTCTATTGAAATAAAATTTAGAAATAACAGATACATAACATCCAATAAGTAGAAAATTGATGCAACAAAAAATGATCAACCCCAAAATAATTGTAATTTAAAAAAGAAAAAACACGTTAAAGAAGAAGTTAGGAGAACTGAAAAAATTAAGTATTTAAAAAAAATAACAAAATATGCAACAGTATGCCCAAATTTTATTAATTGCTATTCCAATCTTTTTTGGATTGATAGCTATAGAAAAAGCGTATGGACATTATGTAAAAAAGGACACGGTGCCTATTATCGATGCTATATCCAGCTTGTATTCTGGCATTACCAATATTGTCAAGGATATTTTGAAAATCTCGGTTACTTTAATTTCGTATGAATTTTTGGTGAATAAGTTTGCGCTTTTCTCTATTCCCAATACTTTTTTGGTGTATATAGTAGCTTTTGTATTAATAGATTTTCATGGATATTGGGTACATCGTTGGTCGCATCAAATCAATTTTTTTTGGAATAAGCACGCCATTCATCATAGTTCCGAGGAGTTCAATCTAGCGTGCGCACTTCGTCAGTCCATTTCCAGTTTTGTCAATCTTTTTACATTTTTGCTCATTCCGGCAGCAGTTTTGGGTGTTCCTGCACAGGTCGTTGCTACCATACTTCCCATTCATCTTTTTATGCAATTTTGGTATCATACACGGCATATAGACAAGATGGGATTTTTGGAAAAAATAATCGTAACGCCTTCGCATCATCGAGTTCATCATGCTATCAATCCCGAATATATTGATAAAAATCACAGCCAAATTTTTATAATTTGGGATAAATTATTTGGTACGTTTCAAGAAGAATTGCCCAATGTTCCTGCGGTCTATGGAATTACGAGGCCTGCAAATACTTGGAATCCTATTCATATCAATTTTCAACATCTATCTTTATTAATTCATGATGCTTTTCGTGCTAAGAATTGGAGCGATAAGCTGAGAATATGGTTCAAACCTACTGGCTGGCGACCAAGCGATTTGGAGGAAACCGTACCAATCTATAAGATTGATAATGTGTACAATATGAAGAAATTTACAACGACATTGACTAAACAGCAATTCGTGTGGATAGTCGTTCAGTTTTTCCTAACTGCATTTTTTCTTTTTGATTTTTTGGGAAATATCGCATCGCTAGGTATTCCCAAAATTTATATCTATGGATTATTTTTAATTTCTATAGTCTATAGCACCACTGAGCAGATGAATTTAAACCCAAAAGCCGTCCTATTTGAAGGAATCAAAATGCTTTTTGGGATAGGAATATGGATATATTATGGTTCGTGGTTTCATTCTTTTGAAGCTATGACTTTTCAGGGATTTTTTGTGCTGAATTATTTGGTTTTATCTTTTTTGATTGCTTGGAAGCTTTTTCCAAAAAATCATTCTAATCCCTTCGAAGCCATCCCGTAATGCTCAGTCTATTGACATGTGTTTCTAGTACTTCGTGGAGCATGGTGTGGCTGTCAAAAAAAATTAACGTATTCTCTTTGGGGGCAATTTCTAGCACTTCATCATCTATATAAAGTTTTAGTTTGCCACCGTCAGCTTCTTGCCAGTCAGGATTTAGATACAATATCATACTAAAAGCTCTCGTTTGATTTTCTTTGAATTGGTCGAGATGTTTTTTGTAAAAATTGCCTTTTTTATAGTGTGAAAAATGAAATTCATGTTTTGTAATTCCCGTAAAGCACGTGGAATTTAAATGCGATACGAAGTCGTCTATTACTCGGAGAAATTCATTTTCGATATTATTGGTTCGATGAAGCCATTTGATTTTATCATTTCTAATAGTTTCATTTTGTATTTTATTCGTTTGATTTCCTATGCTCGCATCAAAAAATATTTCGGAATTATAATCTTCTAAAAGATGGACTCTAAGGCTATTAATCAAATTCGGAGGCAGAAATTGATCGCAAAAGCCCCATTGATTTTTTATAAAACTATTTATTATTTGGTCAAATGTATCTTTCAAAAGGGGCAATTTTATCAAATTGCCATACAAGCAAAATCGATGTAAGATACTTTTAAAAAATTAAACGATTAACTATAAATTTTGTGCATAAAAAAAGCCTTGAACTGAGTCAAGGCTTTGGTGTCTAATCTATTTTAATGAACCCAGCTATATGCGTATTCGTTGAATTCTATTTCAGTAGCAAATTTAGTGAGTTTCAATGGCTTGAATGTATCTATCATTACAGCCAATTCTTGCGTTTCTTTTTTGCCCAAACTTCTTTCTATAGCTCCAGGATGTGGCCCATGAGGAATTCCTATTGGGTGAAGCGTAAACATGCCTTTTTCTACATTATTTCTACTCATAAAATCGCCATCTACATAGTACAATACCTCATCGCTATCTACATTGGCATGATGATATGGCGCAGGAACCGATTCGGGATGATAATCGTACATTCTAGGCACAAAACTACAAATTACAAAATCTTTTCCGTCCCAAGTTTGATGAATGGGAGGAGGCATGTGTATACGTCCTGTAATCGGCTCAAAATTAAAGATAGAGAAAATATAAGGATAATGGTACCCATCCCAACCAATAGCGTCAAAAGGATGATATTTGTAATAGGTAGGAAACATGGTTTGGTTTTTCTTGATATATACCAAAAATTCGCCTTCTTCATCGTGGGTTACAAGATTGCTAGGTACTACAATATCTCTTTCGCAGAATGGGGAATGTTCTAGAAATTGTCCAAATTTTGATAAATATCTTTTTGGAAAATCATAAGGACCAAAAGATTCTACTATCAAAAGTCTATTATCTGTTGTATTGAATTCCAATTGATAAATAATGCCTCTCGGAACCATAATATAATCGCCGTATTTGAAACTCAGCTCGCCATAGATGCTTTTCATTTTTCCTTCACCTTTGTGAATAAAAATTAGCTCATCGGCCGAAGAATTTTTATAAAAATAAGACGTCATGGATTTTGAAGGCGCACAAACGGTAATTTCACAATCGTTGTTTACCATTAAAGGCTTTCTACTCTTCAAAAAATCCTCTTCGGGTTTTACGTCAAATCCCTTGAAACATCTAGGTTTGCAATGATTGTCTTCCGCTATAGGAGGCGCTACCGAAAAAGGTTCTTCATATCGTATAGCCACTGTAGGCGGATAGGTATGATAGATAAGTGAAGAATTATTTGAAAAACCTTCAGTTCCTACCAACTCTTCTTGATAGAGTCCCCCGTCGGGTTTTCTATACTGAGTGTGTCTTTTTGCAGGGATTTTCCCTAATGACTGATAATGTGGCATATACTAATTTTTATTACGCAAAGATAATAAGTTTGAATTTAAAAAAAGAGATAAAAATGTCTTATTTTCTATTGCATTGAAATCCTAGCCTTTCTACTTTGTTCAATAGAGAATCGGTATTGGAGTCTTCAATAGTTTTGAGGCCTGCACAATCTTTGCCTTGAAAGATTGCTTTTTTGTTTTCTATAGAAACTTTGCATGCTTCGGCACCTATACTATCACATTCATAGAAAGGTTCGTTGCATGAAGAAAAGCTAAATAAAAGAAGTATTGCTATCGTGTATTTCATTTTTTTTAAGATTTACGAAAGTCTTTGGATGGTTTTTTCCAATGTTTCTGCAAAAAAGTCGATTTCCTCTTTGGTGTTATAAATAGAAATGGATGCCCTACAAGTTCCCTCAATTCCTAGTTTTCGCATCAATGGTTGGCAACAATGATGTCCCGTGCGAATAGCAATGCCTTTGGCATTGAGCATTTGGCCTATGTCAAACGGATGAATATTTTCAACTATAAAAGACAGTGCGCCAATACTTTTATTTTTTGGAGATAGAATCTTTACCGAGGCGATATTTTCTATTTTATTGTATAAAGATTCATACAAATCCTTTTCAATAATTTCAATCTGATCCCAGCCTATAGATTCCACAAATTCTATACTTTTTTGGAATGCAATGACATCGCCGATATTAGGAGTGCCTGCTTCAAATTTATAAGGTAAATCGTTATACGTGGCATGGTCAAGAAAAACTTCTTTGATCATTTCGCCTCCATACAAAAAAGGAGTCATTTGGTGAAGCCATTTTTCGCTACCCCAAAAAATACCTAATCCTGTGGGGCCAAATACTTTGTGAGCCGAAAAACTACAAAAATCGATATTTAATTTTTCTACATGGATTGGGAAATGCGCTATCGCCTGTGCCAAATCCAAATGAACCAATGCATTGTGTTTTTTAGCTTGGTTTATTATAGTTTCAATAGGATGAATAGTGCCCATAGCATTGGAGACATAAGCCAAAGATACCAATTTTACCTTATCGTCAATCGTTTTTTCAAGCGTATCCGTATCCAATTCGCAGTTTGAATTCATATATAAATAGCGAATTTCAATACCTATTTCTTCTTTTAAATGAAGCCAAGGCACAAGATTGGCGTGATGTTCCATTTCTGTGAGGACTATAGCATCGCCTTTTTTTAAGAATTTTTTTCCATACGAATACATCAATAAATTGATAGATTCGGTAGTTCCTTTAGTGAAATTGACTTCGTATGGTTTAGCACCTATGAATTGAGCAATAGCATGACGAGAATTTTCGTACAATTCGGTAGCTTTATTGGCTAGATGATGTGCGCCACGGTGAATATTGCTGTTTTGGGCTATATAATATTCGTTTAAAGCCTCAATTACCGAAAGCGGTTTTTGGGTTGTGGCTGCATTATCCAAATATACCAACGGAAATTTTCCAATTGACTGGCTTAGAATGGGAAACTGACTCCTAATAGAGTTCATATACAATTACATTTTTTCGGTACTCGGAGAATTATCCGGTGCAAATGTATTTAATTCTGATGTATTTTCAAATATTTTTTGGTAAAGCAAATCCAATACACTTTGATTATCTCTTCTAACATAAGCATATCGGTCTTCTATCACTATTTTTTCCATATCTTGCACATTGCCTACCTGCGAATATTCTTGGTCTACCAGTTCTACCGTTACTTTAGCCACTCCCATTTGCATGAGGTTGAGGTCTTTTGCTGCTTTGATGGATAAGTCTACAATTCTTCCTTTGATAAAAGGGCCACGATCATTTACTTTCACGATTACGGCTTCGCCATTTTCTATATTGGTCACTTTTAGCAGTGTCCCAAATGGAAGTGATTTGTGCGCACAAGTATAAAGATAATCGGTAAAAATTTCTCCTGATGCTGTTTTTCTACCTACAAATTTGAATCCGTAGTAGCTAGCTTTTCCTTCTTCTATAATACGAGTGGAAGGCGCATTTCTTTTGGTATAAGACGTTAAAAAAAGTCCAAAAAATAATATCGTAATGATAGTAAAATAGACTGTTTTTAGCGAGTTTTTCCCGTTGTTTTTTTCTTTCATATTTTTTTCTTTTCAAAAAAATCGAGTGCAAAAGTAAACCTTTTTTGACGAATGAGCTGTTTTCATTCACTCTTTGCTGCTCACATTTCCACATTTTTGAGTATTTTAAAACATCTATGTTCTTGTTCAATCGTCTAGTTTGTTGGGGTTGTGTTTGATTCTCAAAAGTGTGTAAAAAGCCAATTTTTTTTATATAATAGTTTAATAATTAAGGGTCTTAATCACTAATTTTTATTGAAAAGTGGAGTTTTATAGCGGTGTTTTTTATTTTTTAGATTAAAAATATTGGAACTATAAATTTTTTTTAAATGTTTTATTTTAAAAGTATTTTGATATGACTACAATTACTCTTAATATAGATGATAATTCCCTTTTAGAAAGATTAAAAAGTCTATTAGATTCAATGAAGATTTCATACGAAGAAAGTGAAAGTATTAACTCTCCTGAATTTGTTAAAAAATTTAAAGAGGGAATGAGTGAAATAGAAAATGGAAAAACTATTAAAATAGATGATTTTAAAACTTTTTTTGAGTTATAATGGAATTCAATATTGAATATACCTCTAGAGCTATTGCAGATATTTTTGAATTGAAAAAGTCTGGAAATAAAAATACGATAAAAAAAATAGAAAAATTATTAGTAGAACTAAAAACAAATCCAACCGAAGGTACAGGAAACCCCGAACCCCTAAAATATGAATTGTCTGGCGCTTGGTCACGTAGATTGAATTCTAAAGATAGATTGGTTTATGTAATCAAAGATTCAATTATTTATATAATTTCTGCAAAAGGGCACTATTCTGATAAATAGAGTTTTCACTTTTTATTGATTTTTGAATGAAAGTTTTATTAAAAAATATAGGTGTTTCGCAAATTTAATATATGAAAGAAGATTCCTACATAAAGAATATTAAATAAGTTAAGTATATTAACATTTTAATCTTAATAATATTTTACTTTTTGTTTAAAACCTCTAGGTATACAACCAACTCGACTAATATAAATACATGAATATATAATACCAATCTTACTTATAAAATAGTCCAAATTTTTTTGTAAGTTTAGTTTGGTAAATGCCGTCATAACAAACAAATAGTACAATCAAGAAAAACGAAGATTGGACTATATTGATTGTATGAACGGTATAATTTATAAGCAATCAACCAATATGTTAAAAAGGTTTAAAAATGAAGATTTTAAAAAATTGCGAATTATTTTTACACTTTTTAAATCGAAAACAAATTAATTTTACTGTCATGGAAATGAAATTTAAAGCAAAAATTATTTTATTTTTTATCATTTTATCTCTAGCCTCAGAAGGTTTTGGTCAAATATCAATTGAAAACACTTCGGAGATTGAACGTATAAAAAATGGAACGACGTATATTGTCCTTAGAGATTCTACAACGGATAAGATAAAACAGTATATGGATGTATTAAGGAAGTATTGGACTCATTCAAAAATTGAATTTATTTCATATTCTGAAATTGACAAAAAGATGGGGCCAGAAAATTCGTATTTATCATTTGGAACAACCACAAATACAACTACCTCAGTAAGAACAGGATCTTTTGGATTTCAAAGAGAAGGAGTTAGTTCTTCGTGTACCTACATTTACCTAGAATTATTTACGATTAAAAAAGAAATTTTTAATACAAAAAGAAAAAAATATAAGTTTAATTACAAAGATAAAATTAGAATTGCAAGAATAGATATGTTTACAGATTTTAATGCCGTTCAAAATGTAGATTTGATATTCAAAAGCAATTTTGATGGGAATGGTCATATCTATAATTGGGGGCCGGGATTCCTAAAGAATAATGTCCAAACGTTAATGGGATATTTGAAAAAGAATGAATTGGTACAATTAAAAAATGAAATAGAAAACGATATAGAGCTGAAAAATTTAAAAAATGAAACGCTTTATGTGCCTTCATATACGATGATTAAATACAATAAGTTTAATGGAAATGAATCTAAATCCCATGACGAAGAGGATATATTTGAAGATTATAAAAATAAGTATAAAATCGTTTCAACAGAAGAGTTAAATAACAAAATTCTTTCAGAAACACAGCCTTTTTATTATTTAGTGTATATTAGAAGTTGTACTCAAAAATTTATAAACGTAGTTAATTCATCTACTGGAGAGATTATTTATTCCGAATATAATGCTATTTCATACAATATGAAGACAAAAGATTTAAGAAAGTTATACAAAAAGACACAATAATTGTCGTTCTTTTTCTAAAAATTAGGCCTTAATCCACTTTTTTGATAATGAAGATTGATAGTAGCTACTACTTCGTGTATGTCATCGGTGATAGTAAATAAATCGACGTCTTTCTCAGCAATATAACCCTCCGTGGCTAATTGTTCTTTGAACCAATCGATTAGCCCAGCCCAATAACTAGAGCCAAATAAAATAATAGGCACTTTGTCTATTTTTTGAGTTTGTGCGAGTGTTACCACTTCAAACAATTCATCCAAAGTACCAAATCCTCCTGGAAACAAAACAAATGCTTGTGCATATTTTACAAACATTACTTTTCGGATAAAAAAGAAATTGTGGTTGAAACTCTTGTCAATATCAATATACTCATTCGGTTTTTGCTCGTGTGGTAGCACGATGTTCAATCCTACAGATTTACCGCCTACGTTTTTTGCGCCTTTGTTGGCTGCTTCCATTATGCCCGGTCCACCGCCCGTAATGATGCCATAGCCTTCTTTGCACAGCAATTCGCTCACAGCTACCGCTTTTTCGTAATAAATATTGTCGGGTTTTGTGCGAGCCGAGCCAAAAATAGAAATACAAGGCCCAACTGTAGGCAATTTTTCAAATCCTTCTACAAATTCGCTCATGATTTTGAATATCAGCCAACTCGATTCTGCTTTGATTTCGCTCCAGTTCTTTTCCATTAAAATTTGATTGTTTATTGTCGTTTAGTCCTCTTTATTCTTCAATTCCAATTCTACAACTTCGGGACTTTTTCTATTCATCGTCAAAATACGAATGATATAATGTTCATTTTCAAAAACATCTTCTTTTTTGGGTAAATCTTCGCTCAATGTAGCAATATATCCCGAAAGGGTTTCGTAGCTCTCATCCGTTGGGATGTAATAAGGAATAAATTCATTGATATCATCCAATGAATTGAGAGAATAGATTCGGTATGTTCCTTTTTTGATTTCCTCTACTATAGCCGTCTCATTGTCGTGTTCATCCTGAATTTCACCTACCAATTCTTCCAAAATATCTTCCATCGTAATAATTCCTATAGTAGCTCCAAATTCATCAACCACCACACCAAACTCCGTTTTGTTTTTTTGAAACGAACGCAATAAATCCAATACACGCTTATTTTCATTTACAAAAAGTACGTCGCGCTTGATGTCGCTGATTCGTTTGCCTTCTTTATGAATATTACTTTTGAGAATATCTTTTGAATGCACCATACCTATGATATTGTCCAGCGAAGTATTATAAATAGGGTAGCGCGAATATCCTTCGGAAAGCACAATATCCGTAGCTTCGTCCATACTGGCTTCTATCGGAATTCCCGAAACTTTGCTATTGTGAATAAAAATTTGTTTTACCAGCCTATTGTCAAATTCAAACACATTCTGTATCAATTCTCTTTCGCTATCTTCAATGGCGCCACCTTCTGCACTTTCGCTAATGATTAATTTGAGCTCTTCTTCGCTATGCACATCGCCCTCCTCATGAACTTTGATGCCCATAAGATTTAATATTCCATTTGCAATGCCGTTGAACAACCATATTAAAGGAAGAAATAATGTACGAAATAATTTGAGCGGCGTAGCTATAAAAATGGTAGTTCTATATGGATTTCGTATCGCTATGGATTTGGGAACCAATTCTCCTAAAACTATGTGAAGAAATGTAATAATGAAAAATCCTACAGGAAGCGCCATTTTGCTTGAAAGCGTAGCGGCCATTTCGGCATCAAATATACCTGAGTGAACGAAAAAACTATGAATAAGGTGTTCCATTACCTCTTCTCCTACCCAGCCTAACGCTAGCGAAGCTAATGTAATCCCTAACTGTGTAGCAGCTAAATAGGCATCTAATTTCTGTAGAATGCCCATTGCAATTTTGGAAACAACGGAGTTCTTTCCTAGTGATTCTATTTGTGAACTTCGTACTTTGACTATAGCAAACTCTGCTGCCACAAAAAAACCGTTTAGCAAAACGAGAAATAGTGTGATAAAAAGTTTGCCGTAACTGACCGAGTCTGAATCCATATTGATTATGATTAATTTTTAATGCAAATATTAAGGTTTTTTATTAAAATCCAAATAATTTTTTGGTATCTAGTTCTGTAATATCTCCAAAATCTTTGATTTCTTCCAATTTCAACTTCGTTTTATCACCCATCAAAATGGTGTTGAATGTTCTACCCGAAATTCTAGATTTGAATTCTGTACCAAATTGTTCCAAAGATTTGTTTTGAATTGCGCCAAAAATGTCTTTTCTTACATCGTAGTCAATTCCCAAATCTTTGTATCTCAAATATTGCCAGAAAATATTATCGCGCACAATTCTATCAGAGGCTATTTGTTTCAATGCGCTTTCTTTAGCATTGCCAAACTGGATAGGCACACTGCTCATATTGTCCAAAAGATTTTTGAATTCTCTAGCCGCTACAGGCATTTTGTCTGCTTGAGTTCCAATAAATGCTTGCAAAAAGAACTCTTCATTTTTGTTGGCCGGTGTACGATAAGCCGAATATGCCGAATATGCCAATGCTTTTTGTTCTCTCAATTCTTGGAATACGATACTGCTCAATCCACTTCCATAATAATCATTGTATGTATAGGCAAATGGAAGCGATTCTTTTGAGAATTTTTCACCTTTTGCGGTCAACATAATTTGCGCTTGAACCATTGTAGGATAGTTGTATAAAAATACTTTATTCTTATCACTTGGTTGCAATTTGAACATATTATTTGAAGCTACTATAGCTTTTTTAGCTTTTAGTTCACTAGCAGGAATTCCTTCTTTTATTGAACTTAACTCCATTGCATATACAAATAAATCGTGTTTGAATTCTAATAAACCATGAATTTTATCGATAATTTTTTTAGAGGTCAATTTTTCTAATTCTTCATTGCTTAAAACATAATTTGAAGGATTAGATTCACCGTATTTAGCATAATTGGCCAATGCACCAAAGATAGCTCCTTTGTTAATTTTAGCATTTTCACGTTCTTTCAATATATCTTTTTTCATATTGATAAATGCTTCCTCGTCTGCTACACAGTTGTTGAACAAATTATATAGAAGCTCAACACCTTTTTTCATATTGCTTTCAAGACCACTTAAGATAATAATGGTTTTGTCGCGCTGTACCATATCCGAAATTTCCAAACCATTTTTGAATAATTCTTTTCGGAAGGCCTCTGGATTCAAAGTAGCGGTTCCCAAATAGTTCATATATTTTGAAACAATAGAAATTTCTTTGTCATTATCTGTTCCCATTGGAAGGATGATACAGAATTTAGCTAAATTATTCTCTACATTTTTTACATAACTGATAGAAACGTCTTTGCTCAAAGCGTTTGTTTGAATTTCTTTTTTGAAATCAATAAATAATGGCTCAGTTTGTCCGCTTTTCATCGCTGCAAATTCTGTAAAGAATTTTGATGATTGGTCACGATTCATCTTTACAGGTGTAATCTGTGGTTTTTCAACCTTTGGTCTATCTTCTTTTCCTTTTCTTTTATATGAAATTACATAATTATTGTCATGGAAATATTGATTGGCAAAATCCAAAAGTTCTTTTTTGGTAAAACTACGCATTGTTGCAATCTGCGCTACATAGTCTTTCCATTCAATATTATTGGTAAATGCCTCTACAAATGCAGCCGCTCTACCATTATTGCTTTCGTATTTTTTGGTTGTTTTTAGTTCTATATCGTTGATAGCGGCTTCTATCATCCAATCTTCAAATTCTCCTTTTTTGAATTTGTTTAATTGTTCTAATAATAAAGCTACTACTTCATCCAAATTTTGTCCTTCTTTTGGTTTTCCATACATTCCGTACATTCCATAGTCGTGCAATAATTGTGGGAATGAATACGCTTCCAAAACTTTTTGTTTTTGTACTAGGTTAATGTCAATTAAACCTGCACTTCCATTAGCCATTATTTGGTCAATAACTCTGGCTTTCAATGCTTCTTTTTCATTGGCTGCAGGAATTCGGAATCCTACATATACAAATTCTTCTTGTGCGCCAAAATTTTCTAACTTTATAGGAGCCGTGATAGCTGGTAATGTAGGTTTTACAAATGGTTCAATTGCTTTTCCTTTCCATCCACCAAAATATTTATTGATTAATTCTAATGTTTTTTCAGGATTGATATCTCCCGAAAGACAAATAGCGATATTATTAGGCACATAATATTTCTCAAAATAATTTCTGATATTAACCATTGAAGGATTTTTGAGGTGTTCGCCTTCTCCAATAGTGGTTTGAGTGCCATAAGGATGATTTGGATACAATCCTTTCATCAAATTGGCATAAGCCCATCTTCCATCATTATCTTGGCTAATATTGTATTCTTCGTATACTGCTTCTAGCTCTGTGTGGAAGAGACGCATCGTTAAATTTTGGAATCTTTCGGCTTCCAGTTTCATCCATTTTTCCAATTCATTGCTTGGAATGGTATTGATATAAACGGTTTGGTCATTGCTCGTATAAGCATTGGTTCCTTGTGCGCCAAATGAAGTAACCATTTTGTCATATTCATTGGGTATAGCATATTGCGAAGCCTCAAAACTTACTTTATCTATTTCGTTGTAGATTTCTTTTTTCTTTGCAGGATCTTTTTCAGCTTTGTGTTTTTCGTATAATTCCGATATTTTGTCTAAAAGAACACGCTCTTTTTCCCAATTATTAGTACCTAAATTAGGTGTACCTTTAAACATCAAATGCTCCAAATAATGCGCCAACCCTGTGGTTTCTTTTGGGTCAAATTTGCTACCTGCTTTTACTGCTATCAACGTTTGAACTTTTGGTTCTACTTTGTTTACAGATATAAAAACCTTGAGTCCATTAGCCAATGTATATTCTTTTGCGTCAAGAGGGTCTTTTATAGACTGCGCACTCATATTGTTCATTATCATTGAAGTCATTAATAAGTTTAGGATTGTTTTTTTCATAAAATTGTCTTATAAAATGTTTTTGCAAATATAATTGAATGTTTTTTGTTGTAGTAAATTTTTAATTAAATTAGGAACGATTCATCTCAAAAATCTTAGTATTGATTTTTTTTCGTTTCAATTCTATGTCACATGGATAATCAAAAAGACATTTATCTTTGATCAAAAGCTCTACTTTTTTGGGAACATCTTTTTCCCATCCTTCCGCATTGCATCGTATATTATTTATTAATTCGGCAGAATGAATATTGAGATTATCTTCATTATAATCTTCTATATCCGAAATTAAGTTGTTTTCGAGCATGAATTCATACAACGAACGCACATTGTCGTGCATTTTTACGGTTCTAGAATTATAAATGGTATTTTCGCCATGTGGTCGATAAGGGTATGCATATAGCTTTACATTTTGTGAAAATAAATTTCCAAATTGAAGCAACATTTGACTAATTGGATTTTCATATTTAGTAGTATCTAATATCTGTAATAGATTCATCACTCCCAGGATAATGGCTATTTTCTTAGGCTTGCATTGTGTGAGGAAGCTGGTAAGTTCATGGTGTTCGGGAAAATTGGAAACCAATACCGGGTATCCCAATGAACAGAGCATATCGGCTCTATCCAAAAAGTCTTGGATATTGATAATATTTTCTTGTGATACTAGATTGTTTAGGGTTATTTCTCCCATCATCAAGATATCTTCATCTTTGAGCTCATTATCTTTTTTGAACAATGCCAATCCCGATTCGATCATATCAATATTGAGATTGGTTACCGGGCGGAATCGTGCTCTCAAAATAGCCAAATTTTTCTTGTAAAGAAGGTCTTTTGGTTGCGCTACCGAACCGTCAGGGAGGAAACAAGCTACTTTGCTATATCCTTTTGTTACCAAAATCAAACTCAAGAGTCTATTGTCTACATCCTTGAATGCTTCTCCTTTCATACTTAGCATATCTATCTCTATGCTATTGAGCGGAATATTGTCCATCAAACTATCCAGAAAATCATTGGGAGAATCTGTAAAAAAATCGCATGCATACAATAGATTGACACCTAAAATTCCAAGGACATTTTGTTGAAGACTGCTATCGCTATCTAGCAATTTTACGTGTAAAATCACTTCATTGGCTTCGGAAAGGGCACTTGTTTGAAATTTTACACCCATCCAACCGTGAGGTTCGTTTGTTTTGCTAAAATTTAGAGTGGTAACGGTATTGGCAAATGCAAAAAAACGTTTTCCTTCGTATTTTTCACCCTTCAATCGTTCGAGTAGAAGCTCGTATTCATGGTCTAGCATTTTGTGAAGTCTAGAAACCGACACGTAGCGTCCGTTGGCTTCTTCACCATAGATAGCATTGCTAAAAATCATGTCGTAGGCACTCATTGTTTTAGCTATTGTACCCGAAGCACCGCCTGCCTTAAAGAAATTTCGTGCTACTTCCTGTCCCGCTCCAATTTCTGCAAATGTGCCATAAAAATATTGGTCTAAATTGATTTTTAAAGCTTTTAGGTCGGTACTAATTTTTTCTCTCATGATGATGAAGGTATATTAATTATTTTCTAAATTCTGTTACTTCCGATTGGTCTTCGCATTCCATAAGTAAGTCTATTATATTGGCACCCATTATAGGATGGTACAGTTCTGGAGCAATTTCGGCAAGAGGAATTAAGGTAAATTTTCGTTCATGAATAAACGGATGTGGAATAGTTAAATCCACTTCGCTTATCATTTCTTCACCAAAAAATAAAATATCAATATCGATTTCTCTTGGTCCCCATTTGTAGGTTTCTTCTCTATCGAGCAATTTTTCTATTTCATGAATTTTTTCAAGAATCTTCTTTGGTTTTAGTTTAGTTTCTACTTCCACGGCTATATTCAAAAAATCTTCTTGTTCTTTTTCGCCCCAAGGTTCGGTTTGATATATTTTTGATTTTTTTGAAATTTTTCCAATTTTGGTATCAATTTCGGTCAATGCTTTGCTAAGAAAAGCCTCTCGGTTCCCCATGTTGCTACCCAACAAAAGATATGTTTTTGTCATTTTTAAAGTTTATTCTGCAAATTTGATGATTTTTTTTGAAATAAGGTTATATTTATTTTAGATAAAGCACTATAGTTTTATAGTTTGTGTGGATTTGAAAAAAAATAAATACTATTTTTGTACCAAACTAATATTTTTGAAAAACTTCCTTCTTGTTTTTTTACTTATTTTTTCAGGGGAAATACAATCTCAATCCTTGACTTATCAGTCCTTTGACCAAAAATCAGGATTGAAGAGTTTGGACATTCATTGCATTATTCAAGATAAATATGGCTATGTCTGGATAGCTTCGGACAAAGGCTTGTCTATGTGGGATAGCAAAAATTTCACCCATTTTACGGTAGAAGATGGCTTGGAAAATGATAATGTATTTAAGCTATATGAAGACGGCCAAGGCAGGCTTTGGATTGTGAGCTTTAGCAAGAAATTATGCTATTATAGCTATAAAGATAAGAAAATTTATAATTCGAGTAGTGTAAAGTATTTGGATAAAATAAATGTGCATTACAATACAGATCTGGTATTAAAAGAAAATAAGTTATATTATATATCAGACGATTATTATATTTCTACTTTTGATGTAAGGTCGAATTTTATAAATAAATATAGAAGTTTCTCAAATCCCACTTTCATGTATTTTTTTAATGAAATGTTGAATTTTGTTGAAGACAGAACATATGGGAATAAAAAATTTGTCTTTATTCAAAACAATATGAATATAGATAGCTTTAATATGTTCTATAAAGATTATAGATATGTGTATGGATTTAACGAAAAATCAATAGTATATGATTTATTGGAAAATAAACAAATACTTGTAAATTCAAACATGCCGTTTTTTTACTTTAAAAAAGGGTTTAATAAAAATATCAAATACAACAATTATTTAATTGAGAATAATATTAAAAGAATTGATATCATTTCAAAAAAATTATGTTTTTTTATTAATGAGAGTAAACTTAATTTATTTATAAATGAGAACACTCTAAATATAAAAAAAGATAAAGGAGTAAAAATGATTGTAAAAAAAGAGAAGGATTATTACGCAATTGATAATGATAATAATTTGTTAAAGAACAATAAACTACTAAAATCATTAAACCAAAATACAATTTTGTATTACAATTCACAAAGTATTGGATCAAAAATTTACTTTTTGTTTTCCAAAAATTTGATAGAATTTGATTATCCTTCTAATAAATTATTAGAATTAAATTATGTTAAATCATTTGATAATAAAATTATTCCAATTTCAAAAAATAATATTATTGGAAAATATTATTATATAAAAAATGATATAAGATTATTGTCTACTTATCATTTTCTGTTTATCGAAAAACCAAACTATTTTAAAAGTATTGTTAAAGGTAGAACCTACTCCACGTTTATAGATTCCAAAAACAGACTATGGTATACCACCTTGGACGGCATATTTGTTTCGGATAGTTTTGTAAACGGGGTAAAATCACATAAAAAAATCCTATTCAAAGAAAGCAAAAAGGTATTTGTAAATGAATATCTACAAGATGCAAAAGGAAATATGATTTTGGCATCAAATATTGGCCTGATTATTATGGATTCCAATTTTAACTATACGGTTTTAACTGATAAAAACTATTTGACGAGCACCGACTGTAAAAAAGTGAAAATTGACCCTATAGATAGTTCATTATGGATTGTGACATCGGATGGATTGAACAATATTAAATATTCATTCAATAACAAAAAATTAAATGTAAAAGTCATCAATCATTTCCTTGAAATAGATGGACTCAATTCCAATGAAATTAATGACATTGATTTTGAAGACAGCGCAATCTATGTAGCGAATAAAAAAGGCCTTAATAAAATACTAAATAGATTTTTGGTGCCAGAAAAACAAGAGATTCCATTGCATTTCAAGAATTTATATGTAAATGAAAAATTGGTAGATGTGTCAAAACCACTGAACCTTAAGTTTGATGAAAATTCCTTAAAATTTGAAATTTCTCCTATATATTTTGAACGAAGGGAACGTTTG
>JBIPPG010000177.1:0-5555 GCA_044368545.1 Chitinophagales bacterium
GTTTATATTCTATCATTACCGAAATTATGGTGCGTCATCAATACGTAATGCCTATCCAATCCATATCTATGGGCGCTCGCTGGTTCAAACCGGGGTTGCTTTCCGAAGTCCTCGAATATGAAGGATTTACAGGTGCTAAAATTGCTGCGAAGGTGATGGAAGCTAGATAAAAGATGTTAGATTTCAAATAATAGATTATACCGTAGGGGCGAAATATTTTTCGCAATTCAATAACATCAGATTTTAACCTGATTAAATAAGAATAATTCTGCGTCATTCCGCAAAAATAAAATGCCTTGAACCGCAAACGTTCATTTTATTTTATGCGGAATCTTAATTTTAACGAATAAACAATCCTTGCAGTGTCAAAATATTTTTCGCCATTCAATAGCATCAGGTTTTAACCTGATTAAATAAGAATAATTCCGCGTCATTCCGTAAAAATAAAATGCTTTGAACTGCAAATGTTCATTTTATTTTATGCGGAATCTCAATCAATTTTTTAGATTTCTCGCATAGCTCAAAATGACAATGCCACTTTAGATACGTTGCGAAAAAAATCAAATCACTAATCACCAATCACTCATTACTCCAAAAAAAATCTTTCCAAACGACAAATTACGGCAATCATTATCCATATTTTTATCTTCAAAAGATCAATATGGATGTAAAAGATATACTTATAAAAGCCGAACAGTGCGCGCTCCAAAATGAATATGAAAAATTAGTCCAACTCTACAAGGAACTTTTGGCTCACAAACCCTATCAAATAGAAGCGCTTATCAATATCACCGATACGCTCATTAGACAGAATAAAACCCTTGAGGCGGAGCAATTTGCCTTGGATGCCTATCTGCTCTACAAAGAAATAGATGATATGACCGTGGTGAACTATTCCTGTGTCTTGTACCAAAAAAAGGAACTGGACAAAGCTATCCAAATCTGCGAAATAGCTTGCCAGCAAGGCAGCCAAAACAGCCTTCTGTATCAAAACCTTGGCTACTATTATATGCACAAAGGACGGTATCAAAAAGCCCTGAAATGCTATAATTATGCGATCAAACTCTCCAAAATCGAGCCCTTGGCATTCTGCAATAGAGGCATCCTCCGCTATTTTATCTTCAACGACAACGGTGGCATAGCCGACCTCCTCAAAGCGCACCACCTTAAAGACCCCGAAGCTACCGAAATTCTTCAAATAATTGCCAAACAACGCAAAAAAAGATTGTTGAAATATTCCAATATGGAATAAAGGAAAGGTTTTATATTTGCAAGATATGAAAAAAGAAGTTAAAGTAAATAGACAGTCTATTATAGCTGCAATTAATAAAATTGATAATGATTATGAATTGTTAAAAGGAAGAGCTTCCTTTATGTATAACTTAATTCATCAAGGAAAAGAGTACCCTCCAATTTTAGTACTTTCAATTGCAAATATGGAAAATGGAGGAGAAGAATTAAAATTAGAAGATTTTGGAAATACTAATAAACCCTTTGAAATATTAAGAGATTATGGCTTTGAAGTAATAAACAAAAATGAAGATTTAATAAAAAGTAGTAATATAAAATTAAAGCCTAAAGATCTAATAAAATATATTTTTGAAACATCTATTGATAAAATTGAAAAGTCAATTTTGGCTCAAAATAAAGGTTTGTCTGCTTTATGTTTGTTGTATAAAACAAAAATGTCTCACCAGGAATTATCAGAAATATTTGGAGATAATGTACAGTTTAATAACATTAGTACTGCTTCTGTACCAGAATTTATTAAAGAAATTAGTAGATATAGTGATGTAAATGTTATAAATATTGAAAATGAAATTAATAATTCACAAATCCCTAAATCATTTGCATTTGATCCCTTTGAAGTTAAATATTTTAAAGAAGTTGTTTATAATTCTGGCTTAAAATTTAATGATGAATTAGTCTCTCGTTTTATTTCGTCATTACTTACTAAACCTTTTGTTCTGTTAACAGGATTGTCAGGTTCAGGAAAAACCAAAATTGCGCAAAGTTTTGTACAATGGATATGTGAAGATGAAAGTCAATACAAGATTATTCCTGTTGGTGCTGATTGGACAAATCGTGAACCGTTGCTTGGTTATCCAAATGGTTTAAATCACGAAGAATATATATTGCCGGATTCGGGAGCATTGTCTTTAATTATTGAAGCATCAAAAATTGAAAATAATGAGAAACCTTATTTCCTAATTTTAGATGAGATGAATTTAAGCCACGTTGAAAGATATTTTGCAGATTTTTTAAGTGTGATGGAATCTGAAGGTAAAATTAGTCTTTACTCTGGAACAGCCCGAAAAGATTTGAAAGGAAATGATGTTCCAGATAATATTCATTGGCCAAAAAATTTATTTATAATTGGAACTGTGAATATTGATGAAACAACTTATATGTTTAGCCCAAAAGTTTTGGACAGAGCAAACACTATTGAATTTAGGTTAGATGAATCTAATATTAAGAACTTTTTTGATTTACCTAGTAAAATTGATTTATCCGTTTTAAAAAGTAAAGGGGCTTCTATGGCAAAAAACTTTTTAGAAATTGCAACAGATAATACAATTGATAACGGTGTGGACTATTCAAATACATTAGTCCAATTTTTCAATGAATTAAAAAAAGTAGGTGCTGAGTATGGTTATAGAACCGCTGTTGAAATGCTTTTGCTAATTAAAAAGTTGAATACAATTAGTGAAATTTCAAAAAACGAATGTATAGATATTGCTGTGATGCAAAAGTTATTACCTAAACTTCACGGCTCAAGAAGCAAAGTGTCAAAAGTTTTAGATGCTTTGATTTTATTATGTTTAAAGGACGGACAAACATTTTCGATTGCAAAAAGTGATGAAGTTTTGGATGAAAATATAAAATATCCTATTGCTTTTGAAAAATTGGTTCGAATGTATAAAAATGCACTCGACAACGGATTTACAAGTTATGCCGAAGCTTAAAAGATGCAAAAAGATTTTCTACAAATTTCATTAAACAATATAGAAACAGGATTAATTTTGACGATATATCCTGAGGATAATGCTGAACTTCGGGAAATTGATATTTTTCAAGCAGAAGAATATTCTGAAAGTCAGTTTCAAATTTTAGAAGGGAATAGTTACGAGTATCATTTTAACAAAGATAATTTCCAACTTTCAGCAAGTATTTCTGGAATTATAATACCTTCAAAACGTCATTTATCTTCTGGCAGAATTGTTCCAAATATTTATGTGGGAACTTTGACTTTAGATATTATTAATACTGCGGAATTTAAAACTGTTTCTTCGTTTGATTTGGAAGTTCTGGCAACCAAATTCAATCAAACTTTAGATAAAAGCTACCGTGAAAATTATCGCTTTATGTTGGAAGACATTACCGATAAATGTACGGAATTATTGATGCAGATTAATTCTCCTGTTCATCAAACTTTTGAAATTGATTTTAATTCAAATCAGAATACCATTTACCAACGTTTTTGTTTTGTGCAATCAATTTTGAATAATTCAGATTTTGCAGAAGCTGTCCAAAAAGTAATAAGCAATCCTAAAACAAACTGGGATGAAGAAAATGAAATTTCTGATATTCGAAAAATTAGAAGAGTTTCAAATCACACATTACGACAAATAATTTCAGGCACAAATAGGGTTTCATTACCTGAAAATCACTCTTTGCGAAATTCAAAAATAACTTCTGTTCCGCTAAAAATTAATGGTTATCGGAAAATTGAAAATTTAGATACGGCAGAAAATCGGTTTATTAAACACGTTTTGGAAGTTTATAAGAAATTCTGTGATGATTGCCTAACTATCTTTTCATTGAAGCAACTTACAAAGCCAATTAAGGAAGCAGAATATTTAATCAATAATTTAGAAACTCAATTAAATCATCCATTTTTTCAAAATATAAGTCGACCAACTTCTTTGAAACTAAATAGTCCTGTTTTGCAAAAAAGAAGTGGTTACAGAGAAATCTTAAATCGTTGGCTACAATTCGATTTAGCTTCAAAATTAATTTGGAAAGGAGGCGAAGATGTATACAAAGCTGGTAAAAAAGATATTGCTACTTTATATGAATATTGGCTTTTCTTTACATTATATGATTTAGTAAAAGAGAAATTTAACATTCAATCTGTCAATTTTGATGAACAAGCTTACAAACACTTGATTGTTCCAACAAGTGACGGATTAAATGTGATGGTAAAATCTGGTAAACACACTGCTTTAGAAGGTATTTACACAAAAAGAAATAGAGATTTGAAAATTAAATTTTCATACAATCGAACCTTTAAAGGTGGCAACAAATATATAGATGCAAAAAGCGGAAGTTGGACTGCGCCTTTGAGACCAGATTATACGTTAAGTATATGGTCTAATTCATTCTCTGAAGCAGAAGCAGAAGCAAATGAATCTATTGTTCATATTCATTTTGATGCAAAGTATAAAATAACAAATTTTTATCAAACAGTTCATCCTAATCTTGACGGCTTGGATTTAGAAAATACTTTAAATCAAGATGAGTTAGATGAGCGAAAAGGAACATATAAAAATGTAGATTTGTTGAAAATGCACGCCTACAAAGATGCTATTCGTCGCTCTGGAGGTGCATATATTTTGTATCCAGGAGCAAAAGAAAAGCCTTTTAGAGGTTTTCACGAAATTATTCCTGGTCTAGGGGCATTTTCTGTTAATCCTTCAAATAATAAATCTGAAATCAATGAATTGTCAAAATTTATTGACTCTATAATTGACCATTTGCTTGATAGAACATCACAAAGAGAAAAATTAGCTGACAAAACATATCAAATCTTTAAAACTCCAAAATCAGATGATGAAGTTTTACATGATAATTTTCCTGAATATATTGATTCAGAAAAATTAAATCCTAATGATACATTTGTTATTGTAGGATATTATAAATCAAAAAAACAACTCGATTGGATTTTGCATAACAATTTATATAATTTTAGAACAGGTACTGATAAAGGTTCATTAAAATTGACTAATGAAATAATAAATGCCAAATTTTTAATTTTACATGGACATGATGAGTTGATAACAAATAAAATATATAAATTAAAATCTACTGGTGCAAAAATTATGTCTCAAAAAGATCTTATAAATAAAGGATATCCAAATCCTTCTGGAGAGTTCTACATTGTATATGACTTAGAACAAGAAGTTTCAAATGAATTTAAAAATATTGAGATTGATATTAAAAAATTAGATAATTTTGAAAGTTTTAGAAATTCCGCAAAACCATTTTCGGCAACATTAACTCAATTATTAAAAGCTAAATTATGATTATAGATAACTATTGGGAAAAAGACAATACACGTCGAGAAATTATTACAAAAAAAAGGATTTCAAGTATAGCAAATTTTAATCTTTTTGCAACTTATTACAATCTAATGGACAAAAAAGGTGTCTCGATGTTGTTGAGACAAGATTCTAATATTGAAGAGGGGAAATTATTTGTTAAAAATGGGTTTCATTTTTTAATTCTTATTGATGGAGATATAAAAGAGTTCTTGATTTTACCTAATGATAAAA
>JBIPPG010000178.1:0-5518 GCA_044368545.1 Chitinophagales bacterium
TTCGGCAAAAGTAAATTTTTCGGTTGTAGGAAATAGTTTCAAAGATTCTGTTGTGTTCTATATAAGAGATTTTGCCACTGGAATGAAAGTCTTTAATCAAAGCAAAGATACGACTATATGTTTTGGGAAAAGTATACCCTTATACGCAAGCAATTTACCTTTGAATTATACCGCTTTTTGGACACCGAGCAATGACATAGACAGTCCTAGCAAATTGAATGCTATCCTTACTCCAACTACTGCTAATGGGTTTGTGAATTATAACATAGCTTTAAGAATTGGTCATCCTGGATGCCCTTATGTAGATTCAAATATCGTTGTTCATATTCAACCGTCTCCAGTTACATATTTGGGACCTTCTCCTCAAGTAATCTGCAAAGGAGATACGCTTCAGTTAGCAGCATTAATTACACCTTCGGGGAGCTATACTTATAGTTGGGCTTCAAATCCTACGCTAACTTCTACAAGTATTTTGAATCCAAAAGCCATAACCTTGTCCAATCAAACATATTATTTTACAGCATCTACATTAGGAGGTTGTACTAGGACAGATTCTTTAAAAGTTCAGGTGTCAAATATTAAAAATGAAATTACAAACATTAAAGTAGATTCTACTAGCTGTGGTTTGATCAATGGAAAAATTAAATTTAATATGAATGGAGCTAATCCTCCTTATTTGTTTTCTATTAATGGCAATCCATTTGTATCCTCGGACTCTTTTACTTCGCTTTCGAGTGGATCGTATAATGTCAAAGTCAAAAACGGGGCTAATTGTTTATTTGATACAACATTGATTATTGGCTCGGGAGCTGCTGCGCCGCAGTTAAGCATTATTCCAATCCCTACTAGCTGTGGACTGAATAATGGAAAAATAACAGCAACTATAATAGGTGGCGTAGCCCCTTATACCTATTCATGGAGCAATGGCTCTGTATCAAAAGATAGTATCATCAATTTAGCTTCGGGAAATTATAGCCTTACTATTAAAGATTCCAAAAATTGTACCGAAGCTAAATCTACAATTATTCTTACAAGCTCTGGGGTCTCAGCATTGTTAAATAAAAAAGATGCTACCTGCTCATTGTCAAATGGATCTATCAATGCGGTAATTACAAAAGGAAATTCTCCTTATAAATTTTTATGGAGCAGAGGCGATACCACTCAAAATATTTCTAATTTAACAGCAGGTTCTTATAAGGTAACCATTACTGATAAGAATGGCTGTATAAAAAAAGATTCAATAGTAGTGTTAAATACCCCTTCAATAAATTATTCAAAAATAATTGTAAATTCAAAATGTTTCAAACCCAATGGAAGTATTACTTTGAATAATATTGTGGGAACGGCTCCATATATCTATTCTTGGAGCAATGGTCAAAAAACACAGAATGTAACTAATTTATTGCCCGGTACTTATTATTTAACGATAACAGATATTAAATCTTGTATAAAAAAAGATACTATAACTATAAGTTCTAGCCCTACAATGAATTATACCTTGAAAGTAATCCCTTCCAAATGTAATAATGCAAATGGAGCGATACAAGTAACTTCTCTTTCGGGAGTTTCGCCGTTTAAATATCAATGGAATAATGGAGACACAACAGCCAATAATTCAAATCTAACGGCTGGGAATTATTCAATATCCATTACGGATGGGAATGGATGTGTCGTTCAAAAAACAGCAATTTTGCCAAATAATTCTAATCCAAAATTGACCCTAAACAAAACGAATGCTACTTGTGCGGGTTCAAATGGGACTATCTCTGCCAATGTTACTGGAGCTGTGGGCAAAATAAATTATCTGTGGAGCAATGGATCTACACAAAATCCTCTAAAAAATGTAGTTTCTGGAAAATATTCCCTTACCATTACAGATTCAATTGGATGTACGAAGATAGACAGTGTCAATATTACTACAAATCCTGCCGCAAAGGTAAATTATAGCATTGTGCCTCCTTTTTGTAATTCAAATAATGGAAGTCTTACCGCTAGTATTGTCAGTGGCACGCCTCCATTTACATTTGTATGGAACAATTTAGATACAAATAGGTCTAGAACAGGATTGGCAATTGGAACATATATAGTATTCTATAAAGATTCATTGAATTGTAGCAAGACCGATACTTTAAAATTAAATGCTATAGCGCCACAAAAGATAAAATCTACTATTCATAATGCCATTTGTAATTCTAATTTTGGAAGCATAACTACTAGCGTTACCAACGGCAAAAAACCCTATAAATATTTATGGAGCAATGGAGACACTACGTCAAATTTAATGAATGTTCTTCACGGACAATATTCGCTTACGGTTACAGATAGTATAGGTTGTGTAGTTTCAGGTTCATACAATATTCAGCATTTTCCTTCGCCTACCTATACCGATTCAATAGTAGGTTCTTATTGTTTGTATGAAAATGGCAAAGTATTTTTTAAGAATATAAAAGGATCCACTCCTTTTAGCTATGTTTGGAATGATTTGTATAAATCGAATTTTGATAATAGGCAAAGTATGAAGGGTGGAACGTATACCGTTGAAATAACAGATAAAAATGGTTGTATAGTTAAAGATACTTTTGTAATAAGTGAAGCTGGAAAACCAAAGATTAATTTATTGCCTATAAAGAATAATTGCCCATTATCTGATGGAAAAATTAGCTCAAATGTAACAGGCGGATCGCCTCCCTATAATTATACATGGTCTACAGGAGGCATACATGACACCCTTATGAATTTAAATTCGGGCTTTTATGCACTTACGGTTTCCGATAAATATAATTGTACAGTTTCTGAATTCGTAGAATTAGAAAATTTGACCGATATGAAACTTTCATTTTTGTCAATGGTTACTAGATGCGATACTTTTACAGGCAAGGTAAGTGTAAATCCTTCGCTAGGTACATCGCCATACAAGTATAAATGGAATACAGGAGATACTACAAAAACAATTGACTCGGTAGATGCAGGAGGCTACAATGTTACCGTTACCGACGCCAATGGATGTACTATAAAAGGAGATACTATTGTAGAGTATATTTATACACCAAAAATTAAGTTGGATTCATTTAACGAGACTACATGCAACCTTAGCAATGGGAGTTTGTATTATAGTGTTACCGACGCCATTAATCCTTTAAAATTAAGATGGCAAAAGATTATTGATTCCACCTATTCAAAAGTAAATATACTAAGAGGAAATTATGAGTTTTCGGTAGAAGATTCAAATAAATGTAAAAAAACAATATCACACTTTCTAAAAAATAAACCGATCGTAACTGTAGATACAAGAATTATAAAGCATGAAAATTGTGGAAAGAAAAATGGGTACATTAACTTATTTGTAGATAATTCGTTCAATCCAAAATTTTTATGGAGTACAGGAGACACCACTTCCTCTATTCAAAATTTAAGTGCGGGGACTTATACGGTTTCCATTACAGATAATAATAATTGCCAAATTACTGTAAACTATGTTGTAGAAGTAGATTCTTTACCTACTATTATATTGGTAAAAAAAGACCCAATCTGTGAAGAACCAAATGGTTCTATTCTAGCTTCGATAATAGCACCTTATGGCTATGATTCTATTATCTGGAACAATAACTCAAATATTGGCGCGCTGGAATATGATAGCCTTGGAAATGGCAAATATTTTGTAAGAGTAATTGACCCTTATGGTTGTGTCGTTAAAGATAGTATTAATTTAGCGTCTATCCCCAATCCAAAATTTAATGCAAATATTATACATTCGCTGTGCACCAATGGCAAAGGCTCCATTCATTTCAATCCTAAATTTGGGAATCCTCCATTTACTTACTTATGGAATGATTTTACTCCAGATACATTTAAAAATAATTTGAGTAGTGGTGCCTATTCCGTCACAATTACTGATTCATTGGGATGTAAATCCGATACAAGTATAAATATTCTTTATTATCAAGAACCTACTTTAATATTGAATACTGTAGATGATAATTGCGAACAAAACGATGGTTCTATAGTAGCAAGCATATTTTTTGGAACACCCAATTTTACTTACAATTGGAATACAGGGGCTAATAGTCCCGTTTTAAATAATCTTTCTACAGGATGGTATAAACTCACCGTAACCGATGCAATGGGCTGTATTGCTAAGGATTCCGCATTTATTTCTACTACATTAAAACCAAGGACAAATTTATTTAAATATGACGCTTCCTGTAATCTCCCCAATGGAGGTGTATATGGAAAAACTATTTTAGGGGTATCCCCATTTATTTATAATTGGAACAATACGTACAATACCGATAGTCTTTATGGTATGGATTCTGGAATGTATATTTTGACGGTAATTGATTCCAATTCATGTGTTTTTGTGGATTCTATATATTTGCCTAGAATTCCTTCCGTTTCAGGAACATTAACTGCTGTAAGTGAAAAATGTACTAAATCCAATGGCAGCCTTATATCCAATATTTTAACAGGTACTGGACCCTTCAAATATGAGTGGAACACAGGTGATACATTGCCCAATCTTACAAATATCGGAGCGGGATTGTATGGATTGTCAATAACCGATGCCCTAAATTGCAAGTATTATATCGTTGAAAGTGTTACGGATTCTTCGGGGCCAGTAGTCCTCCATACCAATATATTGGCTCAGTGTGGACTCAGCAATGGTTCAATATTGTCAAATGTAGTAGGGATGAACGAGCCATTTTCTTATTTTTGGAATAATGTCCCTTCATCAAAAGATACAACAGGAATTAATGGGGGAACTTTTATTTTTAAAGTAATTGATAGTAAAGGATGTATTTATAAAGATACTATTGAAAGGATTCCTATTGCTCCTCTTTCTAATTCTTTTGTTTTTACAAATGCAAATTGTGATCTTTTAAATGGAAAAATAGTAAGTAAGCCGTCTGGAGGACAAAGCCCTTATAGTTTTAGCTGGAGCAATGGCGCTTCAAAAGATTCTATAGTAAATTTAGCTCCAAATAAGTATGTTCTAACATTGGCGGATACTACAGGATGTGTGCTAAATGATTCGGTTACGCTTATTCAATCGGGCACTCCTATAGTTTCATTACAGATTCAAAATGGAACATGTTCCGATGCTAATGGAAAGGTAAAAGCTATTGTTCAAGGAGGACAATTACCTTATACCTTTTTGTGGAGCAATGGCGCTACAGTAGACAGTATCAAAAATTTAGTAGCGAATAATTATTCTCTTACTGTTACCGATTTTAATGGGTGTGCCGTTTCTAGTATGGCTAATGTATCTACTACTGGTATGACGGGCCTTACGTTGCTAAAAAAAGATCCAGTTTGTAATGGCAATAATGGACTATTATGGGTTACACCTATTGGTGGACAAGCGCCATACTTATACGCTTGGAATACAGGAAGTACCAATGATTCGTTGTACAATTTAGCGCCAGGCAAATACATTGTATCTGTAACAGATGCTAATAATTGTACATTGATAGACTCCGTAACTATTCAGGCACAGTCTATTCCTAAAATTCAGTTTAAT
>JBIPPG010000179.1:0-5505 GCA_044368545.1 Chitinophagales bacterium
TTATTTGATTTAGATTTGGGTGTAAAGCTTACGGGTGCAGGATTTCCTGTGTTTAGAGGCAAAGGCGCCAAATTGGAGCGAGCCTTGATTGCATTCTTTTTGGATGAAAATACCAAAGCTGGATATACAGAAATTATACCGCCGCTAATGGTCAACGAAGAAAGTGCCTATGCTACAGGACAATTGCCCGATAAAGAAGGACAAATGTATGTAATTCAAGAGGATAGACCTTTTTATATGATTCCTACATCGGAAGTTCCAGTTACCAATATTTATAGAGATACGGTGCTTTCAGCTCAGGATTTACCTCAAAAATTGACCGCTTTTTCCCAATGTTTTAGAAGAGAAGCGGGAAGCTATGGCAAGGATGTTCGTGGACTCAATCGAGTGCATCAATTTGATAAAGTGGAAATTGTACAGCTACAGCATCCCGATAAATCTTATGAAGCACTAGAAGAAATGACGGCACACGTAGAAGGATTGCTCCAAAAACTAGGGCTTCATTATCGTGTCCTGCATCTTTGTGGTGGCGATATGAGTTTTGCATCGGCTATGACCTACGATTTGGAGGTCTATAGTGCGGCGCAAGAGCGATGGTTGGAAGTGAGTTCGGTTTCCAATTTTGAAGATTTTCAAACCAACCGCCTCAAAGCCCGTTTCAAAGACGAAAATGGTAAAATGCAATTGTGTCATTCCCTCAATGGAAGCTCTTTGGCGTTGCCTAGGATTTATGCGGCCTTGCTCGAAAACAATCAAACCGAAAATCGAATCAAAATCCCAGAAGTTTTGGTACCATATACAGGATTTGAATATATTTAAAATTATATAGCCTCAACAAAATGTTGGGGCTTTTTTTTACCTGCCTCGGTTCGTGTCCTCACGAACCGAAATAATAATAATGTTAACCCCTGCCTCGGTTTGTGTCCTCACGAACCGAAATAAGTTCTCACGAACCGAAATTTTTGCCTAGGTTTGTGTCCTCACGAATCGAAATAATAATAATGTTAACGAACTGAAAAAACAAATAACCTAAAACAATTCAAAAACAATGGATAATAATATATTTACTGCTAAAAGAAAAAGTTATATAGAAGTTGGAGAAATATTTTTTTGGACTGCTACTATAAATAATTGGCAACGACTTTTGGAAAACGATGCGTATAAAAATGTAATTATTGAATCACTTGAATATTTGAGCAACAAAGGTAAAATTGATGTTTTTGCATTTGTAATTATGCCCAATCACATTCATTTGATTTGGAGAATAAATGAAAAAAATGGAAAAGAAACTTCTCAAGGTTCATTTTTAAAATTTACAGCTCATGAATTTAAAAAAATGTTGAAAAAGGAAGACAATAACAAGTTAGATACGTATCAAGTAAATGCCGAAAATAAAAAATATGAGTTTTGGCAAAGGGATTCATTGGCAGTGCATTTGTACAGTAGAGAAGTGGCTTATCAAAAGTTGGATTATATACACTCCAATCCTTGTACACCACATTGGGCATTGGTTGTAGATCCAATTGATTATCCATATTCTACTGCAAAATTTTACATAGAAGGTAAAAAAGAATACTCATTTTTAAAAGACTTAAGAAATGAATTGTAAATGTTTAATTGATAGATAATAATTCAAATCTTAACTTGTGTATTTCGGTTCGTGAGGACACGAACCGAGGCGGAGGAAGGTAAAAAAGAATACTCATTTTTAAAAGACTTAAGAAATGAATTGTAAATGTTTAATTGATAGTTAATAATTCAAATCTTAACTTGGGTGTTTCTGTTCGTGAGGACACGAACCGAGGCGGAGGGATTTGAATATATTTAAAATCATATAGCCTCAACATTATGTTGGGCCTTTTTTATTCCTTACCTCACCACTTGAAACGTCCTTTGGACGATATGGCCGCTAGCGTCTTGTATGGCTAGGAGATGCGAACCTGCGTTGAGGGACAAGGCTATATGATGCGTGCCTTGCGTTGTGGCTACAAGTTCTTTGTCTACATACCAATAGAGATTTGCGTTTGCGTGCTGCGATACCGCTTTGAATACCACTTTATTATTTTCTACTTGAGGAATTCGTATGGTGGCATTGGGAAGTGGAAATTGGATTTGAATACGCTGTTCGGTTGCTGTTGCTTGTGAGCCACAATCGGGTAGATAAGGTGGCGGTGCCATATAGAACGGATTTTTGGCTTTGTAATAATAGGCTTGTATACTAGGCAGTACAAAAAATACTTTTTTGCGCATTCGTGCTATTTCGTAGCAATTACTATTTACTTGATACGTCAATTCTTCGTTCAAATTCAGTTCTCGGTGATATTTACACAATTTGAGCGAGGGCGCTTCGGCAGGCAAAGCTACATAGCTTTTTTGAGGACAAAGAGATGTAGGTGCAGCGCCAGAATGTGCACAAATGGCCGTTTGTTTCAGTTGAGAGGAAGGTTTTGGAAACCAAGCGTTTTCTTTCTTTGGCAAAATATTCAAAATGTCAAACAAAACAGGTGCTGCTACTTTAATACCAGTTAAGTTAGGCCTTCCCAATCCTTCGGCATTGCCCGCCCATACTACAAGGGTATAATTTGCATTGACGCCCACAGCCCAAGCGTCCTTAAATCCGTGGCTTGTACCTGTTTTCCAGGCCAATTTTTGGCTCGTTTGATAGATCCATCCGAGCTCATTTTCGGGTTGGACTACATTGGAGAGGGTTTCGAGGGTAGTGTAGCAGGCTGCTTTGGAAAAAGGAATTTCATCCGATTCTTTCAATACAATATCCTCGTGAGCGATAATGGGAAATTTAGTAGGCTGAATGTCTAAGGTTTTGAGGGCCATATTTCTATAGGCATTGGCTAGCTGAAGCATAGATACGTCGCCGCCTCCCACCACGAGGCTCAATCCATAGTGTCTTGCCGATTTATCAAAAAACGAAAAGCCCAGTTTTTGGAGTGTATGATAGAATTTTTCATATCCAAAATCCCGCAAGGCCATAATCCAAGGAATATTAAGCGATCGTGTAAGGGCATCTTTTGCCATTACAATGCCATCAAATTGATGATTGCTGTTTTGGGGCTGATATCCACCAATATCCATAGGAATATCGGGAAGAATAGTTTGTGGCGACAGCGCGCCTTCATCCATCATTGATGCGTATAAAAAAGGCTTGAGTGTAGAGCCACTACTTCGCGGACGATGAATCATATCTACTTGTGCGCCTTCCACACTGTCTTGCGCATTGCCTATATATGCCAGAATGTGCCCTGTTTTGGTATCTATGACCAGCGCAGCTATATTTTGAATAAAGTTTTGTTTCAAATTTTGATGATGCAGCGCTACGATGTCTTGTACCCGTTGTTGCAAATGTGCCTGCAAGGTGCTGTGAATGATAGGATTTTCAGAATATTGAGAGGTGTAATTGAGCAAATGGGGCGCTTTATTGGGAAGCGAATACATACGCTGTGGGGGCGCTTCTTGAATAGCCAGTTCGTAGTCTTCTTGCGACATTTCACCATCTTTGTATAATTTCAAAAGCAATTGATTTCGTTTGACAAGTAAGCGATTTTGATTTTTGCCGGGATAAATAACCGATGGTGCGTTGGGAAGAATAGCCAAAGTAGCGGATTCAGCCCAAGATAAGTCTTGCGATTTTCGTCCAAAATAACGCCACGAAGCGGTTTCCACGCCTATAATATTGCCTCCAAAAGGTGCGTGGGTTAGGTATTGCTTCAAGATTTCTTTTTTGGAATACGTACATTCGAGGCGAAAAGCCAACAATATTTCATACAATTTTTCAAGATAGGTACGGGGTGGGTGATTTCTAAAAAGTCGAACTACTTGCATCGTAAGGGTGCTAGCACCTCTCGAATTTTTGCCTTTTTTCAAATTGAGTTTGAGTGCTTTGACAAATGAAATGGGATTGATTCCCCAATGATAATAAAAATATTCATCTTCAAAATGTAGCAAACAAGTCTCAATTTTAGGAGCAATAGAGTCTGATTTTGGGAACCGCCATTGTTCATCTTCGGCAATATGCGCATTGAGTAGTTCGCCTTCGGAACTGTACAAAAGGCTGCTATAATCGCTATCAAAAAGAGGCCTTGGCAGTAGAAAAAAGAAAAAATATACCACTCCAATACTAATGATAGAATATCGAAAGGGTTGTTTTTGAAATTTTTGTTTGATAAAATGGAATACAAAATGAAATGATTTTTTGATCTGAAAATCATCCCATTTTGTTTTAAAAAAAATTATCCATTTTAGCATCATAGCATTTGTTTGACGACTTTCACTCGTTTTCCTGCTACAAAAGCATATATATCAGGATTATACATAGCCTCGCAACGGGATGTAGGCAAAATATAATTCCCTTCATAAGAAGCAACAAATGGTTGTGTGAAATTCAAGGTAGCACCCGCCGAAAGATTGAAGAAATAATATATTCTATCATCTCTCACATCAAAATTATCTATATTTTTCAATCCGATATCTCCCTCAAATCCTATGCGATTATTGATGATTTCCCATCCTGAAGGTACCATATAATTGAGTGCTAAATTATAGATGGAACGATTTCTAGATTTATTTACAATAGTGAAATGAGCCACCAATTCGGTTTGTTTTTTCACTTGTGTAATATCTATTATATTTCCAACCTTGTCTTTGTATACTACTTTGTATTCCAAATTGCTACTAGCCAATGCGGGCTCTATTCCCGTATTGATGCCTTTATAGCCGATATTTACATAAATTGGATTTTTACCTTTATTTTCAATGGTTACTTGTGTGCTGTCTCTGCCCAATTTATATTCATAGAGCGATTGAGTGCCATTTCCCGTAAACGTTTGTGTACCAGCTTTGGCTTCAAAACTCGTCAATCTATCATTATTTATCACTACATACTCGCTCATCACACGCAATGCCATTGCTGTATTTTGCGTACCCAAAAATCGATTTGAGTTTAATTGATTTGTAATGAATTTGACTTCTTTTTGCATATTGATAAGATCGCCCATCAAAGAATATGCTTCCAACAAATAGGTGTGGTCTAATAAATCCGAACTATATGAGCTGTATCCATCGTAGTATGGCGAAATAACCATTTGGGTAGGATCCAAAATCGTTTTGGCTACTTCTTTTTTGCCTGCGTGAATATATGCTAGCCCCAGTTTTATCTTAGCACTCACCGTAAGATTTAATTCTTTGAGACGGTTCATACTTCCCATATCGGGCTGTTTGGTCAATGCTAATAAATACAATCTATACGCTTGAATATTTTGATGGTAATAATCATTTTCTAGATTATGTGTCTGAGAGGCTGCTTTTTTGATATTTTCCAATGAATTTTGGAGCATACCGTTATTGATGGCATAGCCTTTGTTTTGTGCATACCATAAGAAATGCGTAGCATAGATAGATGCCCACGGATTTTCTATTCGGTCATTAGGCCAATATGAAAAACCCCCTTGCCCTGTTTGAAATCCTTTGATTCGTTCAATAGCGGCTACCACA
>JBIPPG010000181.1:0-5451 GCA_044368545.1 Chitinophagales bacterium
TGGCTATACTAAGTATAGCAGTAGTAGGATGCAAAAAGAATACTACATCAGGCACAATCTCCACTTTTGTTTTAAATCAAAATGATTTTCAAGGAGATATTAAAGATGGTACAGTTGTATTAAAGTCAGGTCAGACTTATTTATTAACAGGTCCTGTGAATGTAAAAGATGGAGCAACTCTTACCATAGAAGAAGGTGTTAAAGTAATCGCACAAACAGACAAAGGAGCATCAAACTTATTCATTTCAGTAGAAAGAGGTGGTAAATTAAATGTAAGTGGAACCGCGACTAAGCCAGTAGAATTTACATCTTCAGCTACAGATAGAGGATCTTGGGGAGGAATAGCAATTCATGGTAAAGCGCCTAATAACGTTGGAAATAACGCTGCTTCTGAAATCAATGGCGTACAATATGGAGGAACAGAAACGGCTGACAATTCAGGGTCAATCCGTTATGCTATTATTAGAAATAGTGGAGCTAAAAATGGTGACAAAGAATGGAATGGATTATCTTTTTTTAGTGTAGGTAGTGGTACAATTTGTGAGTATGTAGCTATTTTTAATGGAAATGATGATGCCTTTGAGTGGTATGGTGGCACAAATAATTGTAGTTATCTATATGCGGAAGGTAATGATGATGATAACTTTGATTATGATTTAGGTTACTCAGGAACTTTAAGTTATTTGTTTTCAATTAATTCTAATACAAATGCTTCTTCTGACTCAAGAGGTATGGAGTGTGATGGAAATCCAGATAATAATTTAGCTTCTCCGTTTACAAATCCTACAGTTAGCAATGTAACATTAATAGGAAGAGGTTCTTCAGTAGCTACTCAGCGCGAAGGTATTTATTTAAGAAGAGGTGTTAAAGGCACTATTTCTAATGTATTTATGAAAGGTTTTTCTGTAGGTGTAGGTGTTGAACATCCAGCAACTATTGCTGCAATTGGAAATCCATTAAAAGTAACTAATATCCAATTTACAGATGTAACTACCAAGACAAAAGGTAAAGATGGCGCAACAGCCCCAGATGTAAGTGCAGTAATTACAGAAGGAACTACAACAGGTGCTGGAAATGGTGCTTCAAAGCCTACTTGGGCTAACTGGTTCTAAAAGATAATACCAATTCTTTATAATTTTTTCAAGAGGGTCTCGCAATTGCGAGGCTCTTTTTTTATACCTATAAAATAATCCAAATTAAATGCCTTTATAACAAGATAGTATAATCAAAAGAAAACTAATAGTATAAATGGTATTAAAGGTCAAATGTAGTCTTATAAATAGCTACAAAGTGAAAAATACTAGCCGTAAGTACAAATAAATGCCAAATAAGATGCGTATATTTTCGATGCTTTTGAATATAAAAAAGTACACCCACCAAATAAGATAGACCTCCTAATAAAATTAGTATAAAAATGTCGTGAGGCATTATCTCTACTACAGGCTTTATAATAAAAAGAACCATACAGCCAAGGAAAACATATAATCCAACCGAAAAAGCTTTGAAACGTCCCGTAAAAAAGAATTTCATAAAAACTCCCAATATGAGAATGATCCACAAAATAGTCAAGAATATAGTTGCTAATGGATTAGGAATAAATTTATTGACTACTGGTGTATAAGTTCCTCCAATAAGCAAAAAAATAGCCATGTGGTCAAGCGTTCGAAATTTTAGTTTTAACTCAGTATTTTTGATGTAATGATACATACTGGATGTAGCATATACGGCTATTAATCCTACCGAATAGATTATAAGTCCAGCTAGATTGGAAGGATTGTGAGAGAGAATTGCATTGAAAAGCATAAAAGGACACGCTATTAAAAAAAATAGTAAGCCTATCAAATGACTCAAAAAATTGAGTTTTTCTTCAAATGCAGTATATTGAGACATATTTACTCCGAAATTTTAGTTGCAATTTCAGTTCTACCTATCCACGGATGGAATATATAGCCACGAATTTCAGCTGTTTTAAAATCGGGTCTTAACGTCAAAAGACAACGATATTTTTTCCCCGAAATAGGGTCGTATACATAGCCTCTATATTTGTATCTCGCTTCTTGTTCAAAATCCATCATCATCAAGGTTCCCGTCATTCTTCTGCTTCTGAGAGCAGGATTGGGATTGTTTACATCCAGCATAGTTCTGCCCGCCTCTTGGTCGTCTTCGTACATCCACGTAATTTTTCCATAATACTTTTTTGTACTTTCTAAATAAAAAACCTTTACTTTTTGTTTTTTATTTTCGGAAAGCCATGTCCCCATTACTTCTTTATTAGCTTGAGCTTGCGCTACAAATTGAACTGAAACAAAAAGTAACAAAAAAATATTTTTCATATAAGTGAAATTTAGGTATTAGTGCAAAAATACTATTTTTTATGTTTAAACCATTTATATTTTTAGTGATACCTCAAAATGAAAGGTAAAACAAAAAAGCCAACCGAATTGTAATCGATTGGCTTTCTATTATTTATTTTAAAATTGAATTCTAGTAATACGTCAAACGAATCACATTTGAAATATATTTTGCCAAACGAATTACTTGACATGTATATCCAAATTCATTGTCATACCATGCGTAGATAGTAGCACTTTTTTTATCCTCACTGATAATTGTAGCATTGCTATCATATTCAAGCGCGTGTGAATTTCCAATAACATCGGTACTTACAAGCTCCGTACTTACCGAATAGTCAATTTGCTCAATCAAATCGCCATGTGTAGCAGCATTTTTGATAGTAGCATTCATATCTTCAAGCGAAGTTTCTTTTTTCAATCTTAACGCTAAAATAGCCAATGAAACGTTAGGAATAGGAACACGAACGGCGTTGGCAGTCAATTTTCCTTTCAATTGTGGAAGCGCTTTGACAGCAGCACTTGCAGCACCTGTTTCTGTAATAACCATATTCATAGGCGCCGAACGTCCTCTTCTTGAACTTTTATGGAAATTATCTACTAAGTTCTGGTCATTGGTAAATGCGTGTACTGTTTCAATATGTCCGCTTTCTATGCCATAAGTCTCATCCAAAACTTTCAATACAGGTACAATAGCATTGGTAGTACAAGATGCCGCAGAATAAATATTATGTTTTGTAATATCAAATTCTTTGTGATTCACGCCATATACAATATTAGGCATAGCACCTTTTCCTGGAGCGGTCAATAATACTTTTGCTATTCCTTTTGATTTTAAATGTTGGCTCAATTGCTCTTCGGTACGGAAAACGCCTGTACTATCTATCAAAAGTGCATCGTTAATGCCATATTGAGTATAGTCAATATTAGCAGGATCCGACTCAGTTATTACTTTGATTTGTTGGCCATTGGTGATCAAAATTCCTTTTTCTACATCATAGGCTACAGTACCTTTCATTTGGCCATGAATACTATCTTTTTTGAGCAAATACGCTCTTTTGATCAGTTCTTCTTCATTTTTCATACGAATAACAATCGCTTTCAATCGCAATTGAGAACCACTTTCTTCGCTAATCATACGAGCTACAAGTCTACCAATTCTACCAAATCCAAAAAGAACTACATCTTTTGGTTCGATTTGTTTTTTGTCTTTGCCAATAAAATTTTGCAATTTTTCATTTACAAAGTCGGTTGCAGAGCTATATTTACTGCCTTCTTGAATCCATTCTTTTGCCAATCTACCCAAGTCAATTCTGGAAGGGGCCAAATCTAATTTAGCAATTTCTCTAGCAATAGTCAACGTAGTAGCCACGTCAATAGCCATATCCGCAAATTGTACGGCATATTCGTGATAATTGATGATTTCAGTTACGCTTTTATCCGATAATTTTCTCCTAAAAAGCACCAAATCCGTTTTTTTGTCAAATTCTAGAGTAGAGCAGATATTGCTTAATTCCAAAGCTTCTCTTTTCTTTTCTACCCATACGTTTAAATTTTCATCAAAATTGGTATTCATATTATATAATTTTATAGATTAAACAAAAAAGCCGAACACTCATTTTCGTTTAAGTGTTCGGCTTATCTTTTTTTTAACTAAGAAATTCTTTCTTTTCCTGCATTATTCAGCAAATATTTCTAATGGCAACTCTACAGATTGTTCTTTTGTAAGAGCAATTACTACTGTGTAGCTTCCTACTTCTTTGATATCGCCTTCTTTTACAGAAATTTTTCTTCTATCAATTTCTACTCCTTTACCTTTCAATACTTCAGAAATTTGTATAGCAGAGATAGATCCGAAGATTTTTCCATTTCCACCTACTTTTGTTCCAATTTCTATTTTAGTTTCAGCCAATTTGCCTATTACTGTTTGAAGGTTTGCTAATTGTTTTGCTTCTACTTTGTCTCTTCTTTTGATTCTTTCATTCAAAAGATTCAAGTTTGAAGCATTGCTTACTACTGCCAATCCATTTGGGATTAAGAAGTTTCTAGCATATCCTGGCTTTACGTTTACCACGTCGTCAGCATATCCCAACTTTTCTACGTCATTTATTAAAATTACTTCCATTTCTATTCGATTTTAATTTTTTCCTACAAATTATTTATACAAATCGGTTACATAAGGCATCAACGCTATTTGTCTAGCTCTTTTTACCGCTTGCGCCACTTTTCTTTGATATTTCAAAGAGTTTCCTGTAAGTCTTCTAGGCAATATTTTACCTTGCTCATTTACAAAACGCAATAAAAAACCAGCATCTTTATAGTCGATAAACTTGATGCCCATTTTTTTGAATCTGCAATATTTTTTGCTTTTTTGGCCTAACTTTAATGTAGTTAGATATCTAATACTTTGATTTGCTTTACTCATGGGTTCCCTCCTCTTTTTTATTATTATTTGCTTTTTTCTTTCCAGCTAAATTTTCTTTTCTTTTATTAGCATATTCCACACCATATTTGTCCAATTTGATAGTCATAAATCTCAAGATAGACTCATCTCTTTTGTATTGAACCTCTAATTTTTCTACTAGATCGGTAGGTGCTTCAAAATCATACAAATGGTATACACCTGTACTTTTTTTCTCGATAGCATAAGCAAGTTTTTTCAAACCCCAAAATTCCTCATCGATGTTTTTTGCGCCGTTTTTTTCAAGAAAGTCACGGAAAGACTTTAACTTGTTTTTTACATCTTCGTCCGATAGTACCGGAGTAATGATGATGGTTGATTCGTAACGATTCATCTTACTGTTTTTTTAGGTTAAATTTATTGTTGACTCGAATTTACGAGTCGATTTGGAGGCGCAAATGTACAACCTTTTAATTAAATGTGTATAACTTTTTTGAAATGAGTTATTTCAGATAGCTTTATTACACAAAAAGGTCTATTTTTTTATGATAAGTTGATTGTATTGGAACTTTGTTGTTGTTTGTAATACTCCATTAACATTGTAGTAGTCTAATTTTCTGTAAGTAGTATATCCTATAGGAAAGCAAGTATTACATTTTTCGTCTTTTGTAGTTAAGTTGTTAATTTTATACGTTTTTT
>JBIPPG010000183.1:0-5408 GCA_044368545.1 Chitinophagales bacterium
TATTTGGATGGTATAATTTTGCTAGTTATATGTGTGGTTTTTTATCAATGGCTATTTTAATAGTTACTTATTTGAAATATAAAGGTCATTTAATTAATGTAAACGAAAATCATTTACACAATCTTTCAATGTTATTGTTTGGGTTTAGTGTATTTTATACGTACCTTTGGTTTAGTCAATATATGTTGATTTGGTATGGAAATATTCCAGAAGATACAATGTATTTTTATAAAAGATTTCAAGTGCCTTTATTTAAAGTTTTATTCTTTGTTACTTTAATAATTAACTTTGCTTTTCCATTTTTATTCTTTGTTAAGAGAAAAGCTAAAAGAAATTTTTGGTTGATGAATATTGCAGCTGTTATATTAATTATTGGTCATTATTTTGATTTTTATTTAATGGTAATGCCTGAGCCAAATTTCCCAATACATCATGAAGCAAGTGCTGATGAGCACCAATTAGTTGATAAACATGCATCAGCTACGCATGTATCTGAAGGTCATAATAATGAGACAAAAAATGAAACAAAACATGATACACATCATGAAACGGTTCAAACTTATGCTACTTTAGGTATTACGGAAGCATTTATCTTTTTAGGATTTTTAGGATTGTTCTTTTTTACTGTATTATCTGTATTGAGTAGACATAGAATAGTACCTACAAATAACCCATTCCTAGATGAAAGTTTAAATCATCAATATTAATAAATTATAGAATAGTAAAATCTCAAGAAATGTTTAATATAATTTTAACCCTTGCTGTAATTGTTTTATTTTATACCGTTGTATTACTATTTGCTAGAATTGTAGAAAAAGTAAGAGAGCATAAAGGTAAAGAATTAAACTATTTTAAATTAAGTAAAACGAATGCTACCTTATTTACATTATTTGGAGTATTGTTTTTAGGTGGTTTTGCTTATGCTTTTAAAGTATTAGCGTATGCATCTTTGCCAGAAGCAGCTTCTAATTTTGGAGTACAAATAGATAATTTATTTTTTGTTACAGCTGTTATAACAGGTGTTGTATTTGTATTGTGCCATATTGCTTTATTTGCTTTTGTATGGATGTATAGAAGTAGTAAAAATCGTAAGGCAACTTTTTTTGCTCATAGTGGTAGCTTAGAAATTATTTGGACTTCAGTTCCAGCTTTAGCTATGACAGTATTGGTAGTTATGGGCTTAAATACTTGGTATCAAGTATTTCCAAATAAAAAAGTAAGAAATGCTAATGAATTGCAAATCGAAGTAACTGGAAAACAATTTAATTGGATTGTTCGTTATCCAGGTCCAGATGGTAAATTTGGAAGAAGAGTTATCTCAAAGGAGTTTGTTTCTCCTGAAAATGAGTTAGGTATTGATTGGAATGATCCAGCAAGTCACGATGATTTCTTTGCATCTGAAGTACATATGGTTAAAAGTACTCCTGTATATTTTAATTTGCATGCATTAGATGTGTTACATAGTTTTTATTTACCACATTTTAGACTTAAAATGGATTGTGTACCTGGTGTACCTACAGGAATAGGTTTTACACCTACAAAAACTAATGATGAAACAAGAGAAGAATTGAAATCAAATCCTTTTTGGAGTGCAAATGATCCTGAAACTGGAGAGCCTAGATTTAATAAATTTTCTTATGAACTAGCTTGTGCTGAACTTTGCGGTAAATCTCACTATGGAATGCAAATGAATGTAGTTGTAGAAAGCAAGGATGAATTCAAAAAGTGGATGTCATCACAAAAGCCTCATTACGAAACAATAAAAGATAAATTAGTAAAAAAATAATTTTTAACTTAGAACGTAAGTAAAATAGAAAATATTTTCAATATGGAACATACAGTAAATTCTCATAATATGCACGATCACCATCACTACGAAACATTTTTGACTAAATATATTTTTAGTCAAGATCATAAAATGATTGCAAAACAATTTTTGTTTACAGGTATATTTTGGTCAATTATAGGAGCTTTCTTATCTGTAATCTTTAGATTGCAATTAGGATGGCCAAATGAAACTTTTCCTTTTTTAGAAACATTATTTGGAAAATGGGCTGAAGGTGGAAAAATAACAAATGAATTTTACTATTCACTTGTAACTATGCATGGAACAATTTTAGTATTTTTTGTATTAACAGCAGGTTTGAGTGGTACTTTTGCAAATTTATTAATACCTTATCAAATTGGTGCGAGAGATATGGCTTCTCCATTAATGAATATGCTTTCGTATTGGTTTTTCTTTTTGTCAGGTTTATTAATGCTCTCTTCTTTATTTGTTCAAACAGGAGCTGCATCTGGTGGATGGACAATGTATCCTCCATTAAATGGAATGCGAAATACTGCTGTAAACTTAGGAAGTGGATTAGGAACAGATTTATGGTTCTTTAGTATGGCTTTATTTATTGTATCGTCTTTATTAGGTGGTTTAAATTATGTTGCTACTATATTGAATATGAGAACGAAAGGTATGGGAATGTGGAAATTACCTTTACCAATATGGGCTTTGATGTTTACTGCTATATTAGGAATCTTGGCTTTCCCTCCATTATTAAGTGCTGCGTTGTTGTTAGAATTTGATAGAATTTTTGATACCTCTTTTTATCTTTCAGATATTATTTTAGGTGGGAATTTACAAGATTATAAAGGCGGTTCACCTATTTTATATCAACATTTGTTTTGGTTTTTAGGTCACCCTGAGGTTTATATTATCATTTTACCAGCAATGGGTATCGTTTCAGAGATACTTTCTGTTAATAGTAGAAAACCAGTATTTGGTTATAGAGCGATGGTTTACGCATTAGGTGTAATTGTTTTGTTAGGCTTTTTAGTATGGGCGCATCACATGTATGTTACAGGTATGAATCCATTTATAGGCTCTATATTTGTTATATTTACATTAATGATTGCAGTTCCTTCTGCTGTTAAAGTATTTAACTGGCTTACAACCATTTGGAAAGGGAATTTGAGACTTACACCTGCTATGATGTTTTCATTAGGTTTTGTTTCATTATTTATTTCGGGTGGATTAACAGGTATTTTCTTAGGAAATTCGGCTATTGATATACCGCTTCATGATACCTATTTTGTAGTTGCTCACTTTCACGTAGTAATGGGTGTAGCTGCTTTCTTTGCAATGTTTGCGGGAGTTTATCATTGGTTTCCAAAAATGTTTGGTAGATTTTTGAATGATACTTTAGGTTATATACATTTTTATGGTACTATCATTTCTGCGTATGCAATTTTTGTACCAATGCACTTTATGCTTAGTTTACCAAGAAGATATTATACATATTCTAATTTCCAAACATTTAATATTTTTGAAGATGTAAGTAAGTTTATTTCTGTTTTTGCAATTATTTCTTTTTTACTTCAAATTTTATTTGTAGTAAATATAGTATACTCGGCATTAAAAGGAAGAAAAATGACCGAAGAAAATGCTAATCCATGGGATTCGAATACATTGGAATGGACTACACCTGTAGAGCATTTTCATGGAAACTGGCCTGGAGAAATACCTGCTGTATATAGATGGCCTTATGACTATTCTACAGGTTTTGGAGATAAGGATTATAGACCACAAACTTTGCCTTTAGAAGAAGGTGAAGAAGTACATTAATAGTTTAAAATATATCAAGAATAGCTAAATGAAGTTAGTATTATCTAATTTTTCTAATTCTGTAGTAAGAAAAACACAACAATATATAGTCTTATTGAAATTTAGACTATCGATGTTGGTCGTATTTTCTTCGGTTATCGGTTATTTATTTGGTAGTAAATTAAGTTTTGATTTATATAAATTGTTTTTTCTAGCACTAGGTGGTAGTCTAGTTACTTTTTCATCAAATGCTATTAATCAATATATTGAAAAAGAAACTGATAAGTTGATGTTAAGAACACAAAATCGCCCCTTGCCTACCAATAAGTTAGGAGGAATGGAAGTGATTTTATTTATTGGAATTACTGCTTTTAGTGGATTGTCTATATTAGCTTTAGTCTTTAATACAACAACCGCTTTATTATCAGCTTTATCGTTATTGCTTTATGGTTTCTTTTATACACCATTAAAAAAGATTACATCTTTTGCAGTTTTTGTTGGAGCTATTCCAGGTGCTTTACCTCCTTTATTAGGATATGTAGCAGCAACTAATGCTTTAGATCAAAATGCAATTTGGTTATTTTTAGTTCAATTCTTTTGGCAATTCCCACATTTTTGGGCTATAGCTTGGGTTAGTTTTGAAGACTATAAGAGAGCTGGAATAATGCTTTTGCCCTCTAAAGATGGAAAAAGTAAGACTTCTACTATTATAATTCTAATGTATACTTTGATGTTGATACCTTTAACTATATATCCATTTATTCAAAAAAATATTGGAATAGTAGGTGCTTCAATTATTTTAGCCTCTTCATTAGTATTTTCTTTTCAAGCATATCGTTTATTTAGAAATGCTGTGGATTCAGAAGCTAAAAAGTTAATGTTTTATTCATTTGGTTATTTGTTAATTTTTTTAATCTCCTTATTTTTATAATTAAATTATGAATTTAGCAATTAATTCTCACGAAAAGTCAAATTATAAAATTCATCCTAAGATGTTCGCATTATACTTAGGTATGGGAAGTATGATTATGCTTTTTACGGCATTAGCTAGTGCTGTAATTGTTAAAAAAGGTGATTTTAAGCATTGGGAACCAGTGGAACTACCTAGTTTGTTTTTCTATAGTACTATAGTAATCATTATTTCTAGTATTTTTATACAATTAGCTAATAATGCTTTAAAAAATAAAAATTTAACTAAATACAAGTACAATGCAATTGCGTCTTTTATGTTATCTATCTTATTTGTCATAATTCAATGGTTAGGATGGAATCAACTAATGGATAATAATGTAATGTTAAATGGAAATCCATCGGGTTCATATATCTATGTGATTTCAGGATTTCATGGGTTTCATTATATCTTTGGAATTTTAATTTTATTTTTTTTAATTATACGTTCAAAAAGCAAATATATAGTTTCTACTGAAGGAAAACTACATTTTAGTATGTTAACTCAGTATTGGCATTTTATAGGAATTGTATGGTTTTTTATTTTTTTATTTTTTAAATTTGTTATATATAAATAGTTTAATATGTCAGCACAAACAACAACTTTAGACAAAAGTTTATGGAATGGTGGAGTAGAGCCTATGAAGGCAAGCTACGGTAAATTAATGATGTGGTATTTTTTGATATCAGATACGTTTACGTTTGTAGCTTTTCTAGTTTCTTATGCTACTCTTAGAATGACGAATTCTGAAGCATGGCCAAAAGCTTCAAAAGTTTTTAGTTCAATTCCTATTCCTGGTTTAGATCATTTTAAAGATTTACCTTTGGTATTTGTAAGTATCATGACTTTTATTTTGATTATAAG
>JBIPPG010000184.1:0-5383 GCA_044368545.1 Chitinophagales bacterium
AGCCTCTGTAAATGGGTGTGATTCGCTGGTGTATATTACACTCAAGGTTTTGGAGCTGAGTCCCCGTTTGAGTTTGCGCGATACCTCTATTTGTGTGGATGATAGCCTCAAAATAAACGCACCGCTGGGTTATCTTATGTACACTTGGAACAATGGCACTACCCTCCCCTATTTGTGGGTGTCAAAATCTGGCTTGTATTCCTTGAAAGTGATGGACACCAACCGCTGTATAGGCTATGACACCGTACAAGTGGCTCGCTACCCTATCCAAAAACTGACTATAACCGCTCCTACCGAAGTAGAAAAAGCCGATATGTTTGTAGCCAAAGCCGAGGGAAATGCATACAAAACACTACAATGGAAGCCTGCGGCTCTCTTTGAATGTGATACTTGTGCTCAAAACAAACTTTCGCTTACGAGTACTACAATGCTATACTTATATTATACCGATATACATCAATGCCGATATAAAGATAGCTTGCTGATAGATGTTGCGTTGTATACCGCTGATTTTGAATTTCCAAACGCCTTCTCGCCCAATGGCGATAACAAAAATGACTATTTCTACCCCGAGGGAGACTACGGCACACGAGCCGTATTCCAAATCTACAACCGCTGGGGCGAAAAAGTCTTTGAAAGCTCAGTAGCCAAGCCACGCTGGGATGGTACGTATAAGGGCGAACCACAACCTGCGGGTGTGTATTCGTATTATGGTATTCTTACCCTCCGCTCTGGCAAAACCGTAGCTAGAAAAGGTACGGTGACGCTGATACGGTAAGGGAATTTTTTACTCAAAATTGTTCTTTTTTATGAAAATTACAAAAAGTTGTGCTATTTTTGTGGAAAAATTATTTTTTTAATAAAATATATAGATAATTAAATAATATGAGACACGTTACGGTTTATACCACAGATAAAGAATATAATCATTTTATTGAGCTTACCCAAAATCTACATTATGTAAAAAAAATAGAAACCGATGATGAACCTACAAAAAAAGAGATTTTGGATAACATCAAAGCTGGATTAGAAGAAATGAAACTCATAAAAAAAGGCAAATTAAAAACAACTCCTTTAAATGATTTTTTGAATGAGTTATAATATTGAGATTACTGATAACTTTAAGAAAGAAGCTAAAAAATTAATCAAAAAATATGCTTCACTTAAAAATGAAATAGCAGCATTGGGTATTGAGCTAGCAAAAAATCCGACATTGGGAACGCCTTTAGGGAATGACATATATAAAATACGCCTTGCTATAGCTTCCAAAAATAAAGGCAAATCGGGTGGGGCTAGAGTTATTTCTTTTGTGAAAATTATAGATGAAACCGTTTATCTCTTATCCATTTATAACAAAAGCGAAGTAGATAATCTTACAGACAAGCAAATACAAGAATTGATTAAAGATTATCTATAATCCCTCCCACAAATCTACAAAAACCTACTTCTGCTAAAAAAACAATACCTCCCGTTCAGTAAAACGGGAGGACTTTTTTTGCTTTTCCCTAGCCTCCTTTTTTAATGACCTAGACCGCTCTCACATCATAAACTCTTGCTTACCAACGTGCAAACATAGCTTTTTTATATCGCTACTACCTTGCTTATTAGGCGCAAGCATCGCTCATTCTTCGCTCAAGCTTGCGCCAGTTGGGGTTTACTTTAAATTTTTACTTTGTAAATAACTTATTATTTCATTTCGTATTTTATAGTTCTCGGTTTCTTTATCATAATTTTGCTCTTTTAAAAGATCTGTAATCGTTAAATATTTTACTAAATCACCCTTATAATTACTATTTATATGCCTTTTAAATATATATCGTGGGATTATTGCATTTTTATTTATAATTAAATATTTTGTAATTTTCAAGTTGTTTTGAATGATAGATTCTGTTATTGCACCATAACCTTCGTAATAAGTATATTTATTTAGATCAACCCCTTTATCTATTATAAATTTTGAGATAGCAAAACAATCATTTCTAACTGCAATCATTAAAATTGTTCTATTTGTTATAGAGTGCATTCCATTATCTTCAATTCGGTTTATATTTTGAATAAAACTTAAATCTCCTTTATAACGAGTTAATAAATGTAAAATTATAGTATCACATACATTTGAATAATTTTCTGCTGCAATAGATATAGAATTATCCTCATTATTCTTAGATGTTAAATTAGGGTTTGCATTATTCTTTAAAAGTACTTCTACAGATTTTGATTTATTATTAGCAACAGCCAACATTAATAGACTATGACCAAATTTTGGTTCTTGATAATCTACATTAATTGATTTGTTTTTTAGCAATTCATTAATTCTTCCTGTATCTTCTATTTCTACTAATTTGGACAATAATTGTAGTGAACTATTATTAAATAATTTAAAATCAAAAGCATAAACATACTTTGTGTTTTCACAAGTATAAAATAAAATTATACAAAAAACTAAGACTATAGTATTAGTACCCATCTTTTATTGTATTATATTCATTTACATCTTCAATTTCATTAATAACATTATCTATTGAATGTGATTTTATTGGACCATAAATTGGAACTAATGGCAAAAATGAAAAAAGATAATTTGTTTTACCAACATTTTGTAACAAATTAGTTTGAGGTAACAAATTGGGATTTGATCTACGCTGTAAAGAATTCACAATCTCTCCTAAAATTACATAGTTGCTTATTCCAGTTTGTGGTTTGAATAAAAGTCCATAACGAGCCATTGTAGCTGTTGACACCCAAGCTGGATTGAATCCAAATGAAGCCTTGCCGGTTGCTAACGCAGAAGCATTTGCTAATCCACCACCCAATGAATGTCCTGTAAAAGTCAACTCTTTACCCCCTATTGCAGTTATTACATCTCTAGAATTTTTTATAGCCTCTTCGTACTGCTTAGCCATCCCAAATATTTGATTTAAATCAGCTGATCCATCATTTATTGCTTCTTCTGTTCCTGCAAATGCAAGTGTGTACTCAGTTTTTCCATCAATAGTCCTTTCAAATAATGCAGATTTAAAACCTGATTTTTTATTATAATCAACTCCTTTAACCGAATTAGATATTTTCCAACCAGACTTACTAAATTCTGCTTGATTTTCCTTGCTCAATTTATCGCCATAAACTAATTTAGACATCATCGCAGCCTCTTTAACGGTTGGAGTATCCCCTTTTACATCATTTTTCCAAATCGGATTATTTGCGAAAGCAGCATAAGGACTTATAGAAAAATTAGGTTTCGGATCTACATTCCATCGTCTCCCCAACCTTGTATCATACTCCCAGAACTCAGCGGTATTGAGGTTTCCAGCACCGTAGACTTCATCATCCTTTTCTTGCGTGTTAAACCCGAATCGGTATCCATCCGCAAGATTATCGCAGTTTTCTACGGTGTATGGGTATGTGTAGAAGATAGAAAGATTGTCTAGCGAGTAGGTAAGAGGCTGTGTGGTAGTAGTACCTATACTGCTGCTGCGCATACGCCACGTGTACTCGCCTGTAGCAGGCGCGGTATAGTCAAAGGTAGTAGCCTCGGAGGCTTGTAGCTTTCGGGTGTACATTATACTGCCATCTTTTATCAGCTCCAAAATTACAAAATTATTAGCACTAATGCCCATTTTATTTTTGAAGCTATAGCCTATAGTATATTTTTGGTCTTTGTCCAAGGTTACTTTTTTGCTCACACCGATACCACGATAACTCCCTTTTCAAAATCTTCTCCTCCTTTTTTAATGACCTAGACCGCTCTCACAGCCTAAACACTTGCTTACCAACGTGCAACATAGCTTTTTTATATCGCTACTCCCTTGCTTATAAGGCACAAGCATCATTCGTGCCTCATTCAAGCTTGCGCCAGTTGGGGACTTCGCCTAACGCCATCGCAAACTACGCCAAGCAAGGGTCTGGTTCTAAACTCGCATCAGTTAGGTGATATTTCTTTTTAAGTGCCAATGGCTTTTTATTTTTTCAATATCAATTTCATTGGTATAATTTGGATTCATTTTTTCACCATTAATATAATTTGAAATATTGACAAATACTAGGTTTTTCAATTGGGTTAGTACATTATTCAAACTCCATTCATATACTTCTGAATTTAAATTATTTCCAAATGGTAAACCTTCTTCAATCCATTGATCTCGTTTATATATAAAACAATCAGTTTCTAAGTCGTCAACTCCATATTCAAAAAGACAACAGGGACATAAAATAAATGCGCCAAATTGTTTTTGTGAAATTTTCTCTGTATCAAAGTTAAATCCGCAGACATAGCATATTCTTTTTGGGTCAATTGTTAAGTTTGAATCACTAATTTTGAACTCCATATTTATTCATTTGTTCTTGCATATATGATTTTCCATCCCCGCCGTCGCTCGCGTCTCGCGAGTGACTTCATTACAAGCGTCTCGCTTAAAAATTCTGTTTTCATACATTTACTTATAATTTAACACAAAGATACAATTAAAAATTAAATTTCTAAAATTTTTAAAGGACTATCAAAGCATGCACTACTATAATAATACGCAGAAGCATCAGTTACAATTCCAGCTCTAACGGGATTGTTATGTATGTAATCAATTTTTTGATCAATTACACTATTTGTATACAACAAAATTGGATGATTTGTATACTGCCAAATGTGAAAGCCTTTGTACTGCTTATTTATATTTGCATATTTTTTAAATAAAAACAAAAGCCAATCCCTTCTACTTTCCTCAGGGTTATTTTGAATTTCTTTTAAAAACTGTTTTGAAGTATAACTTTTAAATCTACCTAACAATTCTGTTAAATCTTTTTCATTTCTTCTACAAATAAGATGTAAATGATTGCTCATAATAACGTATGCAAAGATATCCAATCCTTCTTTTAATTGGCATAACTTTAAATTTTCAACTAATATCTCTTTATAAATTTCTCGATCAAATAAATTTATCCAACCAACAACGGTTAATGTTACAAAATAGAGATCATTTGGAGAGGTTTTTCTTGCTTCGCTCATATTTTTAAACACAAATATACTATATATATAATTTATATAGATGTTAAAATGATTTAAAATAAATAAGTGACTTCTATAAACTAAAAAAGCCTCGCTATATAGCGAGGCTTTTAAAATATTGTGGCGGCGACCTACTCTCCCACATTTTACTGCAGTACCATCGGCTTGGCAGAGCTTAACTTCTCTGTTCGGAATGGGAAGAGGTGGAGCCTCTGCAATATAGCCACCTAATCTTATAAATATGAGAGTTTACTATTGAGATTTTTGATATTAGACAAATTTTGTTGTTTTTTCCGAACTACTCCCAAAACAATTGTCTAACTTCTCAATGCTAGTTTCTTATATCTATGTTATATTATTATTAACATAAATGGTAAGCAAGAT
>JBIPPG010000185.1:0-5361 GCA_044368545.1 Chitinophagales bacterium
TTATTGATTCTGTAAGATTGGGATGGCGCTTAGACAGAGTTACTCAAGTAATAGATGCTGATAAGAGATTGCCGAATATTTTAACAAATAATAATGTGTTAAGAAATTATTCTACTTCTAAATTTAAATATTATACTGCGGAAATAAGACCTGGAACGGCTCCATTCTTATTGTTGCCTGCTAGTAGAGTAGATACGGGGTATAATTTTGTTGTACAATCTCATAGTAATTCATTATATAATTATGATATTCAATTTGATGATTTTGAGGTAAAGCCAAAATATACAACGGATGCAATTGTAATAGCTATTGATTCCCCTATTAATGCTTGTGCACTAACAAATAATGAATCCGTTGTAGCAACAATAATGAATTTAGGTACTGCCCCATTGTCAAATATACCTGTCTTTTGTTCAGTAGATGGAGGAACTCCTGTATCCGCGACAATTGCAGGTCCTGTGCCTTCAAATGCTACGGCTGTAGTTAGTATTCCAGGTGTAGATTTATCTACTCCTGGTAAAAGAAGTATAAAAGTTTGGACAAATATTGCTAATGATCAAGATAGATGGGATGATACACTTTGTGCAACTATTATTCATGAATTTAGAATGTCTAATCCAATTGATACAGGGGATACATTTTGTGAGTATTCAAATCTTGAATATGCCGTAAATACATTGTATAAGCGAGCATTCTGGTATAATAATTATAATGATATGTATCCATTTCAAGAAAATGATACTATAAGATTAAGTAATTTTATACGTGATACTTTCTTCTTTGTTTCGGGAAGTACTGCTATTTCAAATTTTGCTACTCCTAGAAATTTTAGCGATGGAGTATCTACAGCCAATTACTCAAACACTAGTGGCTCAGTACGATTTGATAACATAAGTGGCAAAACACTTAGGTTAAAAACAGTAACTATGTACTCCGAAACTGCTGGAGGGTATAGAATTTCATTAACACAGTATGGAAAACCTGTACCAGGTTGTTCAGACACTATTGGCTCATTCCCTAAACAAGGAAAACATGATATTGCTATCAACTGGGATATACCTCCTGGAACAGATTATCTAATAACGTATACTGGGGCTACAAAAGTTTTGAGATATAACGAAACAAACTGGTTTGGAAAAGGTATTGGAGGTAAAGTGGTTATTAAACAATTTAGTGCTACTGATTTTAACTATAACTATTTCTTCAATATGGAGTTTAGAGATATGGGATGTGAAACGGATCGTGTAAAAGTTAACTTCAAAGTTAAAAAATCACCCATTGTATCGTTAAAAGATACGAATAGAATATGTTCGTTCCCAGAATATAAAATTTGTGCACAAGCACCTTCAGCTTTATCAGGAGACTCTTATACCTACAAATGGCAAGATGGTAGTACTGATACTTGTATAATTGTTTCAGCTACTAATAAATACAAAATTACAGTTACAAACCAGTTTGGTTGCGAATCAGTTGATTCTACAAGTATAATTGTAGATCCTTCACCAGATTTGGATTTAGGAAATGATACGTTCTTCTGTAGTGGGTTGAATGTGATTTTGGATAGTAAATTAGATCCTGTCAAAAATTCCATTTTATGGAGTAATGGATCTAATTCAAAAACAACTACAGTTAATAAAGAAGGCACTTATATTGCTTTAGCTTTTGATTTGGTTAATTTCTGTACTTCTGAAGATACTATTGTGGTTTCAAAAATTGATGCACCAAGTATCAATTTAGGTAATGATAGAGTATTTTGTGGAACTACATCAGATATTGCTACAGGTGTTAATTTAACAAATTTGAATGCTGTATGGGGTGGACTAAAACCAATTTCAAATGGTGTGATTTCTACCAAAGGAAACTGGAAATATTGGATTGAGGTTACACATAATACCACAGGTTGTAAAAATTCAGATTCTATATGGGCTAATCTACAAAGCAATCCAGTAATTGACTTAGGTCCAGATATCAACTCTTGTGGTCCAAACGAAGTTTTGAAGAATAATAATACCTCTAATGTAGGAACCTATAATTATAGCTGGAATACTACGGCTACAACACCTACTTTGTTAGTGTCGTTACCAGGTACATACAAGTTAACAATGACAGATGCCTTATATGGATGTTCGGCCGAAGATAGTATCAAAGTATTGTTTAATGCACTTCCTGTGTTTACATTAGGAAATGATATTGAAGTATGTCAAGATTCGGTAATTTTGACGGCACCGTTAACTGGTTCAAATTATACTTATACATGGACTGGAGGGTCTACAGGTTCTTCATTAACTGTTAAAAATACAGGAGATTATTGTCTTACTATTTCTAATGGATGTTTAACGTATATTGATTGTATTCGAGTAGATCTTATGAAAAGTGCAGCAATGTATTTTGATAGTCTTCCTAATTTTAAAGCGGGTTGTAGTCAAGTTACATTAATTGCTACTTCCAATTTGAGCAATAATAGAATTCGCTGGAGCAATGGTGCTACTACAAATTCTATTGTAGTGAATCAATCGGGTTCTTATTCCGCATCTATTAGTGGGGTATGTGGCAACTTAACTAAATCTGTTTTGGTTCAGATTGATAATCAACCTACTATTGCATTCAATGTTCAAATTCCTAATCCTTCGGATAGTCTTACAATATTGTGTGTGAATACAAGCACTGTAGGCGCTAAGTATTATTGGGATTTTGGTGATACTAAAACAAGTACGGATTATAACGCTGTTCATACATACAAGAACGAAGGAAGCTATTTAGTAACACTAAGAGTTGTAAATTCATGTGGTGAAAAATCACTTTCTGTACCTACAGGTATTCTAAGAAAAAATAGGATAGGTATAGTAGAGAATTTACAAGATTTGAATTTGAATTTATATCCAAATCCAGCTCAAACAAGTGCTAAATTGTTTGCTTCGGGTATTCAAAATGGATCGTATACAATTACTATGTCTAATATGTTAGGACAAGTTGTTTACTCACAATTTATTGATATCCGAAATAACATATTGGATCATAATATCAATGTGAAATCGATAGCGGCTGGTGAATATTTGATCAATCTAATTTCTGAAAATCAATCAATTGTTAGAAAATTGGTTGTGATTAAATAGAGCTAGACTTTATTAGAAATAGAAAGGCAGCTATTATACAATAGCTGCCTTTTTTGTTATGAAAAAAATGATTTTTTATCCTTTTTATTGTCGTTAAAGTTTACAACAATACTCTATTCTTATCATAAAAATGATATTCATTAATAGCTAAGTCGGAATTTTGAATTAATTTAACGTTACATTTATACTTCCACTGCCATTTAAAAATGGTGCTAATAATTCCAATTTTGAGGAATGCATAAATAAATGGATGTACTTCAATTATCAGAGAATTGTAATCTTTAGACAATGCTTTGAATTTTTGATGAATAGAATTTGTAATTAAAATGGAGGATGAAATCTTCCCTGTACCATTGCAAGAAGGGCAAAGTTCTTGGTTTTTTACAACTACTTGGGGTTTTACCCTACTTCGGGTTATTTGCATTACACAAAATTTGGATAAAGGTAAAATCGTATGATTGGCTCTATCCGGTTTCATAGCTTTTTGCATTTCTTCAAAAATTTGCTCTTTTATATCTGCATTTTTTGAATCTACAAAATCTATGGATATAATTCCTCCCAAATCGCGAAGTCTTATCTGACGTGCTATTTCTACGGCGGCTTCTTTGTTTAATTTGAGAATAGCTTCATCTCCTTCCAAATTCATTTTTTTGAAAGTATTTACCCCGCTATTCACATCAATTACATGCATAGCTTCGGTATGTTCTATGATTAAATAGCCTCCACTGGGAAGTAAAACGGTTTTGTTAAAAGATGATTTAATTTTGGAGTTGAGTCCAAGTTTTTCAAAAAGAAGTGTGCCGTCAGTTACTCGTTGCACTATTTTTCGTTTTTCGGGTGCAATTTGTGCAATATAGTCCGAAATAGATTCGGCCAATTCCTTATTATTAACTACAATCTTAGTGAAACTATCATTCAAAAAGTCTCTGAGAAGGGTGTTGGATTTTCCTGCTTCTTCAAAAACTTTAATAACATTATCCGCTTTATGAATTTTGACACAAGTGTCTTCCCAAATTTTAAATAAGTTATTGATATCTTCATGGATTTCCTTTACACTCCTTCCGCTGGATACGGTTCGTAAAATGATCCCAAAGTTTCTTGGTTTGATACTCGAAACTATATCATGGAGTCTTTTTCGTTCGTCTTTGTCTGTTATTTTTTTTGAAATATTAATGCTGTTTTCAAATGGAATTAATACAACATATCTTCCAGGAAAAGAAATTTCGGTACTCAATCTAGCCCCTTTTGAAGAGATAGGTTCTTTTAATATTTGTACAGGAATCATATCGTTTTTTGATAAGAATTCCTCTATTTTTCGGTTTTTTTCAAGGGAAGGTTTTAATGAGTAGTTTTCAATTTTCAAATCTTTTTCTCCTTTCAGTTTTCGATAGAAGTCTTGAATAGAATTGAAATTTTCGCCTAAATCGGTATAATGCAAAAAAGCTTCTTTGTCTTCATTAATGTCTACAAAAACTGCATTTAATGCCGGCAGCATTTTCTTGATTCTAGCCCAATAAATATCTCCAATATTTAATTGGGTTGTAATATTTTCTTTGTGAAATTCTACTAATTCAGAATTTTCGAGCAAAGCCATTTCACAGCCTTGTTCGGTAGCTTGTATTATTAATTCTCTAGCTATATCGTTCATACAATAGTTGACACAAATAAAAATATAATGCCTGCAATGTGAGGCATTATATTTTTAATATTTTATTTAAAATAATTAATTGGAGGAGAAGCGAATTCTATAAAAGAAATTTATTTTTTCTTTTTATGACGCATTTTTCTCAATCTTTTCTTTCTTTTGTGAGTTGCTATTTTATGTCTTTTTCTTTTTTTACCACAAGGCATAGTCTTTAATTTAAAGGGTTATATAAATTGTTATTTTTTATTTAAACTTTCAATAGCCATACGAAGTTGTTCTTTTAATGGAGCTTCTACATTTGGCATATCTATTATTTTTTGTAAATCTTTTTTTGCATTATCTTTTCTATTCGTTTGAGCATACATTTCGGCTCGCATTAATAGGGCGTCGATATTTTTAGGTTGCAAATATAATACTTTTTTTAGTCGTTGCTCAACTTTATCGTATTGACCCGATACCAATCCAAATTTAGCAAGGATTAAATTGGCTTCGCTATTCATTGAATCTTTCTGAACAATTCCTAACAGAATCTGCACGCCTTTCATAGGTTCGCTTTGCAATTCCATATAACTTTGCGCCAATTTTAATTTAGCAGAAAGTTTT
>JBIPPG010000186.1:0-5356 GCA_044368545.1 Chitinophagales bacterium
AAGATACTCGACAAAGTAGACGATTGCTCGATTTCTATCAAATTGATAAAAAATTATCACCATTGCACAAAATTAATGAATACAAAATTGTAGAAAATATAGTGGGACAAATAAAATCGGGTCAGGTAGTTTCTTTAATTTCTGATGCGGGAACACCTGTGATTTCAGATCCTGGGAATTTATTAATTTCATTATCAATTCAAGAGGAAATAGAAGTAGATTGTCTTCCCGGCGCTACAGCATTTGTTCCTGCTTTGGTCAATTCGGGGTTTGATTTGAGCCAATTTGTATTTGTAGGGTTTCCACCACATAAAAAAGGACGTAAAACTTTTATAGAACAAATTGGTGCTGAAAAAAGAACCGTTGTACTCTATGAATCACCCTATAGAGTGGTAAAGTTTTTTGAAGAATTCAAAGAATATGTCAATGCCGAACGAAAAATTTCTGTATCGCGAGAAATTAGTAAAAAATTTGAAGAGACCGTTCGTGGCAATGCAGATGAGTTGATAGCGCATTTTAAGAAGAAAGAACCGAAGGGAGAGTTTGTATTAGTAGTATCAAATGTATAGTTTCAAGATTGAAATTAAAAAATATTAAAAATTAAGGATTTTAATTTTTTCAAATTATCTTTACACCGTTTTATTTTAAACGAATATTTATAAAGCATGTCTAAAAAACAAAAAGAAATAATGAAAAACACGTTAGTTTTATTAATTGCAGTAACTTTTTTTACTTGTAACGTTATTAGAGGAGAGGAATATGGAATTTCGGGAAAAGTATCTAATACTACTCAGAAAGCCATTTATTTAGAAAAAATTTCCCATCAAACCATTACGCTCGTGGATAGTAGTGTAATTAAAAATGGAGAATTCAAAATGAAGGGAAATATCGAACAATTGGGCTTTTATAGACTGGTACTAAAAGGCGCAAATGAACAACAGAATAAAACATGGCTATTGTGCCTAGAGCCTAAAGAAAAAGTAGCGATTACTTTGGATGGAAATAATGTAAATGCATACGAAATTAAGGGAAGTGCAAATCAAGAAGATTTTCAAAGCACTTTGAAAAGTATGAATATTCAACAAGGTGAATTGATGCAACTTTCGAGTCAATATCAAAGTATTGCTCAAAATAATCCCAATTCAAAAGATGCTCAATCGTTGTCACAATTGATTCAAACAAAATCTCAAAATTTTCAAGCGTATGTAAATGATGTCTTGAAAAACTCAAAAAATATTATTACTAAATATTATATCTATAGTATCATTCTTCAGCAAATGCAAAATCAGCAAATGCCTCAAGAAATGTTGACTGAGATTAAAAATTTCTCAAAAATATTGAGTACTTCATTACCAAAAAGTATTTATGCTCAAGATTTTGAAACCGTAGTGAAAAATATGGATTTGCAAAATCAAATGGGACAAGCCAAAGCGGAAAAAGATTCTAAATTGGCGGTAGGTTCTGTAGCTCCAGATATTGAGTTTGTAGATGAATCAGGAAAAAAGGTAAAACTTTCATCATTTAGAGGTAAAGTGGTATTGATGGATTTTTGGGCTAGCTGGTGTAGACCTTGTAGAATGGAAAATCCAAATGTAGTAGGAGCTTACAACAAATATAAAGATAAAGGATTTACAGTTATTAGTATTTCTCAAGATCAAGATTTGACAAAATGGCAAGCAGCTATCAAGCAAGATGGACTTATTTGGTCTAATCATTTTGCGGATAGAAAAATTAATGGAATCGCTTCTATGACCTACAACATTGAATATATCCCCAAAACTTATCTTTTGGATAAAGACGGAAAAATCATTGGAAAAGATTTGAGAGGTGCTATGTTGGAACAAGAATTAGAGAAAATTTTTAAATAATTTTCCTTTTTTCAATACGATTGACATTTCTTTGTTGATTTCCAATATTTAATTATAGCTTTTTACCAATATATTTGCTTTTGTTATTTGTAACAATAAATGCATAAAATATTGATAAATGATTACGTATTTAGATTTAATTAAGGAAATACTCGACACAGGGGTAGATAAAAGTGATAGAACAGGAACTGGTACTCGCAGTATTTTTGGCTATCAAATGCGTTTTGATTTATCTAAAGGTTTTCCGCTAGTAACCACCAAAGAATTGCATTTAAAATCCATTATTCATGAATTGATATGGTTTATAAAAGGCGATACAAATATCAAATATTTAGCTGAAAACAAAGTTAGGATTTGGGATGATTGGCCTTTTGCAAAATATAAAAACAGTGAGTCCTATCAAGGTGAAACAGTTCGTGAATTTACCGATAAAATTTTGGTAGATGATGCTTTTGCACAACAATGGGGCGATTTAGGGCCAGTGTATGGTCGTCAATGGCGAAATTGGAGAGGCATAGATGGAACTGTAGTAGATCAAATTAAAGATTTGATTCATAGTCTTAAAAATAATCCCGATTCTCGAAGACATCTTGTAAGTGCTTGGAATCCCGCAGAAGTCAATCAAATGGCACTGCCACCTTGCCATTGTTTATTTCAATTTTATGTAGCTAATAATAAATTGAGCTGTCAATTATATCAACGAAGTGCGGATGTGTTTCTTGGAGTTCCGTTTAATATTGCGTCGTATGCATTACTTACTCACATGATTGCTGAGGTTTTGGATATGGAAGTAGGTCATTTTGTTCATACGTTGGGCGATGCACATATTTATCACAATCATTTTGAACAATGTCAATTACAATTGACGAGAGAGCCCTTTGATTTGCCAAAGGTATCTTTCAAACGAAAAGTCAATTCTATAGAAGATTTTACATTTGATGATATAATCATTGAAAATTATCAATTTCATCCAAAAATAAAAGGAGAAGTAGCAGTCTAAATCCATAAAACAAAACGAAATTATATGAATCGAAGCGTCTTAATTCTAAGTCTAGTGCTTTTTTATTTTTTTAGTTTATCTGCACAAACCAAAAAAGCGCGATTGAAGCTAGATACAACATTTAACGGCTCGCAGCTAGTAAATTATATTCTTAATAATCAAAATATTAAGGTAAATAATATCAAATGGCGTGGATTGTCCTCTAGTATTGCCAAGTTTTATATTGATACAAATGCTATTGGTATTAAAAGAGGCATTGTATTGACTACAGGAAACGTAAATACCATTCCAGGACAAAACAAAACGCCTGGAACGAGTGGATTGGCATGGGATAATAATTATAGATTTAAAAGTGATAGAGATCTCAATCAGTTGGCAAAAGGAAGAGTAGCGGATCAAGTTATTTTAGAATTTGATTTTATTCCTCTCGAAAATCATATTACGTTTCGATATATTTTTGCTTCAGAAGAATACAAAGAGTATGTAGGCTCTCGTTTTAATGATGTTTTTGCTTTTATAGTTACAGGCGATGGTAATTTTAGACAAAATCTTGCCGTATTACCAGAAAGAAGCGATCCTATAACTGTTAATAATATCAACCATTTGAGAAATAGTACATTATTTATCAATAATAATTGTTTTGAGAATTATGGTATTAAAAAAGAAATAGATGAGTTTGAGCCTCGTAAACCGTTTGTAAAATCTTTATTTGATAAGTTATTTGGAAGTAAAAACAAAGATTTTAAAATAAATAAAGATGAGTTAAAGACATTGAATAATTTTTTGTTCAATGAATTGGAATTTGATGGACTTACCAAGCCGCTTGAAGCATCTGTTTTTCTAACACCTTATAAAGTGTATCACATGAAAATAGCTATCGGCGATGTAGGTGATCCAATGTTTGATAGTGGTGTATTTATAGAAGAAGGTTCTTTTACTGCCAAAAAGAATAGAAATGCGCCTTTTTTCAAAGAATATGAAGACATTAGAGATAAAGTAAATTTTGATAGTTTATTTAATTTCAAAATAATCAATCCAATCCGAATAGATTCGCCTCCTCAGATTGAAGAAGAATTTGAAATTACCAATATCAATTTTGATAATAATAGTGCCTTAATTCCCGATTCTAGCTCTATTGATATCCGTTCATTGGCGTTGTATTTAAATAAAAATAAAGGTTATCGAGTTCATATTTTGGGATACACCGATAATAAAGGTTCTATAGAATTGAATCAGGTACTTTCTGAAAAAAGAGCCAAAGCTGTTAAAGCACTTTTGGTAAAATCAGGGGTAAATGAAGATCGAATAAATTACATCGGAAATAATTATGAAAATCCATTAGCTGATAATACCTCAGAAAAGGGGAGAAGCTTAAATAGGAGAGTGGAAATATTAGTTCTTGAGTAATAACAATCATTGTTGTATTTCAAAACTATTGAATACTCTTTGTATACTTTTAAGATTTAAAGTTTAAATCCTTGAATATTGTTTTTATAAACAGAATCATTAACAGAAATGTAAAAAGGTATTTCGTAATAATCACAACCTTTGTTACATTCATTTTTATTTGTTTGTATTATCCGTATTTTATAGATTTTTTTAAGTGTATTACTAGAGCTATAGGATGTAATGATATAATCCTTTTTTAAAGGAGTTGCAATATTGAAAACACTATTAAAATTTGCTTTGTTTTCAGAGGTGTTTTTATATGAAATTTTAGAAAAATTTGAATCAATTAGCTGGTCAAATCTTCCATTTTGAGTATAAGAATTAATAGAAATATATTCAATAGAATCTTGACTTAGATTACTAATTTCGATTTCATAAATTCAGGACAATCCATCATTGTGCAAAAACAACCGATATTGATTAAAATAATAAGAAATAAGAAAAAACTAAGCTTTGGCTTTACATTCGTTGATGATTTCATCTATTTTGGATTCAGTTAGGTGTTCTCTATAGGAGTGACCAAGCTGCATCATTGGCGCATAGCCACAAGCACCAAGGCATTCTACTTCTTTTATCGTAAAAAGTCCGTCGGTAGTCGTTTCCCCGCTTTTTATTCCCAATTTTTGACAAGTATAATCAATTACTTTCTTTGCAGAAGGCTCACAAGTAGCAGTATGACAAAATTCAAATACATATTTACCTACAGGTTTGAGGTTATACATAGAATAGAACGACGCTACTTCGTATACTTCAATAGGTTTGATGCTTAATAGCTCCGCTACATAATTCATGGTACCTACACTCAACCAACCGCCAAACTCTTCTTGTGCTATATGTAACACTCTCAAAAGTGCACTTTTTTGCTTCCCCTCAGGATATTGAGCCATAATACGGTTCACTTCAGCCAAAGTTTCTGCTTTGAATTGAGGCTTTTCGGTAGATTGTTCTTTAAAATGCATCATAAAATTAAATATTCGAATTGAGTGACAAAAATATTAAAAATTAGCTAATTATTTTCAATTAAATTTTAAGTTTTTTT
>JBIPPG010000187.1:0-5294 GCA_044368545.1 Chitinophagales bacterium
TTTTAAGACAGTTCAAATCATAACAGAAGTTTAAATAGTGCTTTTTATCAAGTATTATGAGCACCTTGTTTATTATTATTAAATTTTCTACCGAAGTTGAATTTCTTGGAATAGGAGAAGGTGGATGTTCTGACGGCGTTCATTTCTTTAACAGTCGGAACAGTAATAGGTCTAATAATGACAGCTGGATTTAATGCTGGAAATGGCTCAATTAGCATTACTTTTATGAAGTTTTAAAATGAAATTTAATAAATTTTACAATCATTTTCGTTATATTTGCAAGAAAATGAAATGAAAGATACTGAAATTGTCATTCGTACAGCAACTATAGAAGATTCTAAATCTATTTGTGATCTAGCAAATGAGTTAGATGGTTATTTTTCAAATTTTAAATTAATCAATGATAGGTTAAAAGCTATTTTATCAAATCCACAACATTGTATATTTTTAGCTGAAAAAGAAAATGAAGTAATAGGGTGGATTCATGGTTGTTATATTTTGAGAGTTGAATCCGATCCTTTTGTTGAAATAGGAGGAATGGTAGTGTCTTCTGAATATAGAAGAAAGGGAATAGGCAAAAAATTGGTTTTTGAATTACAGAATTGGAGCGAAAAACATGCCGTATCAAAATTAAGGGTACTATGTAATGTAAATAGATTAGATGCTCATAATTTCTATGAAAATCTAAAATTTATAGAAACTAAAACGCAAAAAGTTTTTGATAAATAAAAAATAGGAATTTAGTATATATTTATGTGATAATAAAATACTAATCCGTTTCTTCTTCATCTACTATGGAAGAATCCGATGCAGGCATAATATCCAAACAATTAAATTCTTTTAAATAAGCACTATCCGATTCTGACATAAAAGATTTTCTATTATTTAGCTTTAAACTACTATTGGAATAGGATTTGTGGACAAATTTTGCCCAAATAGGCAATGCACTACTCGCTCCTTGTCCCAAAGAAGTACTAGAAAATGTGATAGAAGGATCGTCTGCTCCTACCCAAACTGCACAGAGTAATGAAGGGGTAGAACCAATAAACCAGCCATCTGAATTGCTTTGAGTGGTACCTGTTTTTCCTGCTATTTCCATTTTTAGGCCATATTGACCTCTTAATCTTGAAGCCGTTCCTTTGCCTGTGGTTACATTTTGCATCATCAAATTCATTAGCTGTGATGTACGTTCGCCCAAAACTTCTTTTGATTCTCGTTTCGATTGATAAATAATATGGCCATTGGCATCTTCAATTCTGTCAATATAATAAGGCTTGCTATAAATTCCTTTATTCATAAAAGGCGTATAAGCTCCTACCATGTCTATTACCGCTACATCGGTAGTTCCTAATGCAATTGAAGGCACTTCTTCAAATGCGCCATTAGCACCTAGATTTTGAGCCATATCGATGAGACTTCCTATCCCAAATTTTTTGATCAATTGTGCCGCTATCCTATTATCAGAAACTTGAAGTCCATCTTTTAATTTCACCATTTCTCCCTCTTTGAAAGAATTGCTTCCTCTTGGATCCCAGCTTTCAAATCCTTGAATCAAAGGCTTTTCATAAGGAATTTCTGTACAAGGTGTAGCGCCATTTTCCAAGGCTACGGCATATAAAAAAGGTTTGATGGTAGAGCCAACTTGTCTTTTTGTGCTTGTACGTACGTGATCTAATTTGAAATGCCCAAAATTAATGCCACCAACCCATGCTTTGATTTTTCCATTGGTAGGGTCTATGGCACAAAGCCCTACTTGAAGTACTTTTTTGTAATATTTGATAGAATCTATAACACTCATCAACGTATCTCTTTCGCCATGCCAAGTAAAAATACGCATAGATTGTTTTTTACTCAATTCATTCATGATTTCTTCATGATCAAGCCCATTATCTTTCAAGGATTTGTAATAATTGGTTTCTTTTACCGCATCTAAAATCAAATTTGGATTTGCTTTTGCTCCAAATTTATAGGGCTCACGACCTTTCCACTCTCTGTTAAATGCATTCTGCAAATAAGGCATGTGTTCTTCCATCGCTTCTTCTGCATATTGTTGCATAGATGCATTAATAGTCGTGAATATTTTTAATCCATCGGTGTAGATATTATAAGAACTTCCGTCGGGTTTTGCCATGTCAGATAATAAATCATCCAATTCAATACGAATTTGCTCTCTCAAATAGGGTGCAAGTCCCGTATTGTGTGAAGTGAGGTGATAATCTATTTTTAAAGGTAATTTTATTAATTTGTCATAATCCGCTTGTGAAATATAGTTTTCTTTTAGCATTTGTCCAAGTACTACATTACGTCTATTGGTTGCATTTTCGGGATTTGTTTTAGGATTGTACAATCCTGGCCCTTTTAGCATACCTATCAATACGGCACTTTCTTCTACTTTTAAATCTTTAACTTCTTTGTTGAAATACGTTTTTGCGGCTTCTTTTATTCCAAATGAGTTGTGCAAAAAAGGAACGGTATTGAGATACAATGCAATAATTTCTTGTTTTGAAAAATTGCTCTCAATTTTAACAGCAATATACCATTCTTTCGCTTTTTGGAACAATCTCGTAAAAATATTGGCTCGTTCAGAGTTGTGAAATAAGTTTTTTGCTAATTGTTGTGTAATGGTACTCGCCCCCGATTTTTTTCCAAGAAGAAATGTACGAAAAACAGCTGTGGTCATACCCCACGCATCTATTCCACTGTGCTCATAAAAACGAGAATCTTCCGTAGCAATTAGAGCGTCAATCGTATGTTTTGGAATATTTGAATAACTTAATTCGGTTCTATTTTCATAATAAAATTTACCTAATAGTTCAAGGTCTTCAGAAATGATTTGTGTAGATATAGCTTTTTTTGGATTTTTAATCTCTTCTATAGAGGGCAATTCTCCCAGCCATTCCATTGATATTGCAAAAAACAAAAGTATAAAGAATACCAATATTCCTCCAAAAATCTTAATTGATAAATTGAAGTATTTCCAAAAATTCTCGTAATTCATAGGCTTATAAAAAATTATTCTACAGTAACACTTTTTGCTAAGTTTCTTGGCTGGTCTACATTACAGCCTCTCAATAATGCTATATAATAAGATAATAACTGCAAAGGAACCGATGCTAATATTGGACTTAAACACTCTTCTGTTTCAGGTACTTCTATTATATGGTTTGAAAGCTTTTTGATTTCAGCGTCATCATTTGTAGTTACAGCTATTACTTTTCCTTTTCTAGCTACTACTTCCTGAATATTATTAACTATTTTGTCATGAAGACTATCATTATTTGCCAATACGACTACGGGCATTTCTTCATCTATCAATGCTATAGGACCATGCTTCATTTCTGCCGCAGGATATCCTTCAGCGTGAATATATGAGATTTCTTTTAGCTTCAAAGCACCTTCAAGTGCAGCTGGAAAATTATAACCTCTGCCCAAATACAGAAAGTTTTTTGCTTCATAAAACTCTTGAGCGATTTCTTTAATTTGTTTTTCTGTATTTTTTAATACTGTTTCAATTTTGCTAGGAATATTTTCTAGTTCTACCAATATTTGCTTGATTCTAGAAGTGGGCAATGAACCTTTTCTTTCTGCTATCCATAGCGCCATTAAAATTAAAACAGATACTTGTGCGGTAAATGCTTTTGTACTTGCTACGCCTATTTCGGGACCAGCGTGCGTATAGCAGCCAGCATGTGAAGTCCTAGGAATAGAAGAACCCACTACATTACATACACCAAGTATAAGACATCCTTTTTGTTTTGCCATTTCTATTGCGGCCATAGTGTCTGCGGTCTCTCCAGATTGAGATATAGCTATAACAATATCATCGGTGTCTATTACAGGATTTCTATATCGGAATTCAGAGGCATATTCAACTTCTACATTGACTCTTGCCAAATCCTCAAATATATATTCTGCCAATAATCCTGCGTGCCATGATGTACCACATGATACAATGATAAAACGCTTAGCATTCAATATTCGGTTTTTGTATTCTTCCAATCCGCCTAATTTCACTTCGCCATTTATCACATCAATTCGTCCTCTGATACTGTCAAAAATACTTTTGGGTTGCTCGTGGATTTCTTTCAGCATAAAGTGCTCATAACCACCTTTTTCAATCATTTCAAGCTTTAGCTCTAATTCTTGTATGTAAGGGGTTACTTCTTTGTTCTGAATCGTTAAAATTTCAAAATTCCCATCACGATTCAATACCACCATTTCTTCATCCTCTAAATAAACTACTTTTTTCGTGTATTCAACAACCGGTGTAGCATCTGAAGCAATGAAAAATTCATTGTGCCCTATTCCCAAAATCAATGGACTTCCTTTTCGGGCACCTATCATTTGGTCTGGATTATCTTTTGCAATTACTGCAATTGCATATGCACCACTAATCTCATTTAATGCAAAACGTACCGCTTCTTTTAAGGAACATTTTTCATTTTTGATAATATCTTCAATCAAATATACCAAAACCTCTGTATCGGTATCGGAGCGAAATGTATAACCACGTTTGATTAATTCTTCTTTTATGGAAGCATAATTTTCAATAATTCCATTATGAATCAATGCAATATTATTGCTTTCGCTTAAATGCGGATGCGAATTTTTTTGATTAGGTTCGCCGTGAGTAGCCCATCTTGTATGACCTATACCAATAGTGCCTTCAATGGAAGTAGACTTGGCTAATTCTTCCAAATCACTCACTTTTCCTTTTTGTTTTATTGAATTGATTGTATTATCTTGTATCAATGCAATTCCTGCACTGTCATACCCTCTATATTCTAATCTTTTTAAGCCTTTTATCAATATTGGGTAGGCTTGTTTATCTCCCAAATATGCTACAATTCCACACATGTTTTTAAGACAATTTTATTTTTGAACATAATAAAGTTTCAACTTTGGAGCCATAGTGCTTCCTTTTCCGTACAATACAACTCGATTAGGGTTGTATAAGCTCAATTTGGTAATATTACTACCACTAATCAATACTCTAGACGCATACAAACGCATTTCCTGAGCCGTAATACCATTTGAAATATTTTTATTTAGGAAATGTGCAATGTTGAATTTGTATTTCAAAACGCCATTTTCTGAATATGCAGCAGGAGAATACAATGTTTCTTTGTATACTTGGTCGTCAATAGAATATTCTTTTTTATCTGTAGGAAAATAATAGGTCATTCCTAATTGATTCATTTTTGTAAAAGATGTATCTACTACCGAAAATTCCAATTCTGCTTTAAATATGGTATTATTTCTTGTAAATTCTTTTAAATAAGGAATGTTTATTT
>JBIPPG010000011.1:0-17272 GCA_044368545.1 Chitinophagales bacterium
GGATTTTTTCAAGGCAAATTATGAATATTTGGTACCGTATACTATTTTTTATTTGTTTTTGTCATTGATTGTATCTTATACGCCTATTAAATCTATCAGTATTGTGATGCAAATTTTAATGATTCCCCTAGGATTTGCAGTTCCGTTCTTTATAGACAAAGTAGAACGAGGCGAGGAAAAGTCTTTTTTATCTTTTTTTCACGTATACAAAGAATTGTTGCCCTATTTAGGTGCAAAATTATTTGGAATGTTGGTGGCAATTATTTGTTTAATGCCCTTGTTTTTTTCATTATATAATCTATTGAATGAATTTCAATTCGATATAAATTTATTGATTAATGAAATTCAACTTGGCAGAGTAGAACTACCGAGTAGCAGTAAACTCAAAATAGCCGTTTCTTTGTTTTTGATGCTGAGCACTTTGCCTTTTTATATCTTTTTGGAATATTTTATGATATTGTCCAAAGACTCTTTTGAAGAAGCTTTGAAAAAATCATATTTTATTGGCGCTCGATATTATTTTCATATTATTGGACTATTGATATCGGTATTCGTTTTGATGTTGATAGGTGTAATATTTTGTATGTTTGGACTTATTGTAGCTATTCCATTGATTTACTCAATGTTTTATTTTAGCTACAAGCAATTTAGAAATGATTTTGAAGCATAAGACAAAAAGTATAATTAATTGATATTACTTTTATTTGGGACATATAATTTGGACTCATAATTATTATATGCGACAAAACATACTTAAATCGTTTTTTGTTTAAAATTACATTGTAATAACAGCCATAATCCTAAGCGAACTCAAAATTACGCTTAAAACTTGACGTATTACAACCTAAATTACTCATTTTCTTTAAGTTATTAATTCTTTTTAAAGATTAATTTCAGATAGAATTAGAGTATATCGTCTTGAAGTACATATTAGATTATTGACCAACTTAATTACTGTTTTTTACTTCTAAAAAAAAGATTCCTCTATACATACACATTCTATACATACATAAAAGGAGCCTATATTGCTATAGACTCCTTCTCTTTGTGTTTATACCGTAGATACAATCAATATAGCCCAATTTTAATTGAACTATTTGATTGTTATAACGGCATTTACCACTCTAAACTTACAAAATAGTTTTGACTATTTTGTAAGTAAGATTGGTATAATTTCAACTAAAGAATATTTTAGTCTCTCATAATCTGAATAAAGCCATTTTTAATTTCTCCAAAATGATCTTTTAGTTCAATTAAATAGTAGTATACCCCATCTGGGAGATTATTATTATCATAGTGTGTACCCGACCAATCATTTTGATATACGCCTACACTTCTCCACACTACATTGCCCCAACGGTTGTAGATAATTAATTTAGCACCAGGGTGTTTTTTCAAATATGAAGTTGGAATCACAAAATTATCATTTTTACCGTCACCATTTGGCGTAATATAATTAGGAAATTCACCATCGGTGCATAAATCGGTATCGAGATAATCTGGTATACCATCATTATCACAGTCGCTTATTTCACCTTCTCCTTGGTCGGTATTACCATCTCCGTCACTATCTATATCTCTATAGTCAGGAATGCCATCTCCATCACTATCTCTCGGTTTTTTTCCATTAGACCCTTTCTCTATGATATCTAAAATCCCATCGTTGTCCGAGTCTAAATCATAAGGATCGGCATAGCCTAGTGCATCCGTATTTGGAGGAAGATTTCCATTAGATGCCGATGAAGGAATACCTTTTGGATTAGATACGCCATCTGCTCTTCCATCACCATCAGAGTCTTTTCCATTGGATTCTACCACATCAGGAATACTATCATTATCACTATCCAAATCCATATAATTTGGAATACCGTCGCCATCTACATCACACAATGCGACAGTAGGAATACAAACATTATTTTCATAAGCATCTAATATACCATCGTTATCACTATCTAAATCTATATAATTTGGAATACCGTCGCCATCCGTATCTTGAGGAGTATTTCCATTCCCTTTTTCAATACTATCCGGTATGCCATCACCATCAGAATCTAAATCCAAATAATCTGGCTTACCATCTCCATCTGTATCTGTTGGAGCACATGGAACCGAACCGTTACATCCCGTATCTTCCAATGCATCAGTAATTCCATCGCCATCAGAATCTAAATCTCTATAATCTTGTATACCATCGCCATCGGTATCTATAGGAGTAGCTCCACTACCTTTTTCTATTGAATCTGGAATACCATCATTATCACTATCTGGATCTAAGTAATCTGGAATGCCGTCGCCATCGGTATCAGTAGGGGTACAAGGGACTGCACCATTACACCCTGTATCTTCTAGCGCATCTGGTATGCCGTCACCATCAGAGTCTGGATCTAAGTAATCTGGAATACCATCGCCGTCACTATCTTTTGGAGTATTACCATTAGAACCTTTTTCTATACTATCTGGTATGCCATCGCCATCACTATCTGGATCTAAGTAATCTGGGGTGCCATCACCATCGGTATCTTTTGGATTATTTCCATTGGAACCCTTTTCAATACTATCTGGAATACCATCACCATCACTATCCGTATCTCTATAATCTGGAATACCATCGCCATCCGTATCTTTTGGAGTGCTTCCATTTCCTTTTTCGCCCGAATCTGGAATGCCGTCATTATCACTATCCGTATCCGTATAATCAGGATTTCCATCGCCATCTGTATCCGTTGGAGTACACGGAGAAAGACCTAAACATCCCGAATCTTCCTCAGAATCTGGGATGCCATCATTATCACTATCTGGATCTAAATAATCTGGGGTTCCGTCGCCATCTGTGTCTTTTGGAGTAGTTCCATTTCCTTTTTCAATATCGTCTGGAATACCATCGCCATCAGAGTCATTATTAATGCTAACACGAACATTTAGTGTCTGCGTCAAACTAGAACAATTCTCCGAATTTGCTTTGACGGTAATTACCCCTCCTACAGAATCGGCAACTACTGTAATAGTATTGGTGGTAGAAGTTCCTGTCCAGCCATTTGGCAACGTCCAAGTATAACTTGTAGCTCCCGGAACTATAGCAACGGCATAAGTTCTTGAACTTCCTTTTGCCACCAAGGTATCTCCCTGAATAGGATTGGGTTGATTTGGCACAGATTTTACAACAACTTTAATTGCTGTACGTCCACTCTCTACCCCATTCACTGTCTGAGATACATAATAATAATATACTCCAGCAAAAACTGTACTAGGCGTTGGAGCTGAAGTGCTCGCAACCCCACCTGTTGGAGTAGTATACCATTTAAGAATACCTCCATTATTTAGAGGATTTAGACTTGCCGTTAATTGCGTAGCAGCTGCTCCTTGACAATACAAAATAGAATCACCCGTCAATCCTGACAATGGATTATTTGGCAAAGTACCTATTGTTAACGTTTGTGCGTCACTGCTACATCCATTTAGGTTCGCAGTTACACTAATAATTCCCGAAGTAGTATTATTGGTTGTGACTAAAATACTATTTATAGTAGAGGTTCCTGTCCAGCCGTTAGGCAAATTCCAAGTATAACTTGTGGCTCCACTAACTGAACTCACACTATATGTATAATTTGTATTAGCTGAAACAGAAGTTGATCCCGAGATTGTATTGGGTTGATTTGGTGCAGGTTTTACAACTATTTTAATAGCTGTTCTATTGCTCTCAATGCCATTTACCGTCTGAGATACGTAATAATATATCGTACCCGATGAAGTTGTACTTGGGGTAGGCGCAAATCCACTTGCGGTGCCTCCAATAGGAGTTGTGTACCAATTAAGTGTACCCCCATTATTAATTGGATTGGTGGATGCAGTCAATTGTGTGGTGGTTACTCCTTGACAATACACAATAGAATCGCCTACCAATCCTGACAATGGCGCATTGGGTTGGGCTCCTATCGACAAAGTTTGGGCAGCACTACTACAATCATTTAAGTTAGAAGTCACCGAAATTGTACCCGAAGTTGTACTATTGGTGTTAATTGTAATGCTATTGGAAGTAGATGTTCCCGTCCAGCCATTTGGTAAGGTCCAAGTGTAGCTTGTAGCGCCTGGAACTGTCGATATAGAATAAATATAATTCATATTGCTCATCACAGAGCTTGACCCAGATATAGCATTAGGTTGATTTGGAACAGGCTTCACAATAACTTTAACTGCTGTTCGCCCGCTTTCAATTCCATTTACTGTTTGAGATACATAATAGTATGTTATTCCCGCAATTGATGTATTAGGTGTAGGAGCGGACATTGATGCAGTACCACCAGTAGCTACCGTATACCAATTGAGCACACCTCCATTGTTGGATGGATTCAAACTAGCCACTAATTGAGATGCTGATGCTCCTTGACAATACACCACTGAATCGCCTACCAAAACAGTTAGAGGATTACTTGGCAAAGTACCTACTGTCATAGTTTGGGCAGCACTACTACATCCATTTAGATTTGCAGTAACTGTTATAGTTCCTGATGTAATTGAATTCGTATTGATTGAAATACTATTGGTGGTAGAAGCTCCTGTCCAGCCATTTGGCAAGGTCCAAGTATAACTTGTAGCGCCTGGAACTGTCGTGATTGAATAAGTATAATTTGTATTGTTGGCTACGGTATTCGAACCCGATATCATATTTGGCTGATTTGGTATAGGTTTTACTATCACTTTGATTGCCTTACGATTACTTTCAATTCCATTAACGGTTTGCGTCACATAATAATAGGTTATCCCAGCAGATAAAGTACTTGGGGTTGGCGCTACGGTAGTAGGCGTTCCTCCTGTTGGAGATGTATACCAATTGAGTACACCTCCATTATTAGCTGGATTCGTTGATGCAGTTAACTGTAATGCGTTAGCCCCTTGACAATAAATGATTGAATCACCTGTCAAACCTGACAATGGATTTTCTGGTTGCGTACCTATCGTTAATGATTGTGCCACACTACTACATGAATTTAAGTTGGCTGTTACTAGAATAGTACCCGTGGTAGTTGAATTCGTATTAATATTAATACTATTCGTTGTAGAGCTTCCCGTCCATCCATTTGGCAAAGTCCATGTATAGCTAGTAGCACCAGACACAGATGAAACTGAGTATAAGTAACTTGTGTTAGCTAAAACAGTATTAGAACCCGAGATTGCATTCGGCTGATTTGGAGTAGGTTTTACCACTATTTTGATAGCCGATCTACCACTCTCTATTCCGCTTACTGTTTGGGATACATAGTAATAGGTAGTCCCCACGGACAATGTTGAAGGCGTTGGGGCTACACTGCTTGCCGTACCTCCCACTAATGACGTATACCAATTCAATACACCGCCATTATTAGAAGGATTTAGAGTTGCTGTCAATTGAGTAGCAGAAGCATTTTGACAGTAAATAATTGAATCTCCTATTAAATTAGAATTTCCCGATACATCAGGATTGGAAGGCATACTTCCTACCTTTAATATTTCTGGAGTACTGCTACAATTTCCAATATTAGCAACTACACTAATTATTCCGGAAGTTATCAAATTTGTATTTATTGTAATTGTATTGGTAGTAGAAGATCCACTCCAGCCACTTGGCAACGTCCAAGTGTAACTTGTAGCGCCTGATACAGCACCAATACTATATGTGTATGAACTATTAGTAGATACCGATATATTTCCGCCTATAGCATTTGGTTGATTTGGAGTAGGATTAACGATAACTATTATTGGCACTCTGTCACTTTCTGCTCCATTTAAGGTCTGAGAGACATAATATGTCATAATACTTGCAAAAGTAGTAGAAGGTGTAGGTGCTGTAGCTGAAGCCGAACCACCTATCGCAGCAGTATACCAATTCAATGTTGCTCCATTATTTGCTGGATTAGTTGATGCTACTAACGGTGAGGCTATTGCATTCTGACAATAACGTACTGTATCTAAAGAAATCGATGGGTTTGCTGGTTTTGTAGTTACAAATACTTGTAACGATGCGGCCGCACTTTCACATCCATTATTCGATGCTTTAACCGTGATAAAGCCACCTGTAGATCCTGCGGTATCAATTATTGATGTGGTTGTTGAGGTGCCACTCCAACCATTTGGAAGTGTCCATATATACGATGTGGCTCCTGCTACTGCGGCAATATTATGAAGATTTACACTACCTTGCGTTATAGACGTTGGTCCTGAAATAGCGCCTGGTGTTGCGGGTGCAATAGCTACGGTGATTTGAACTTCTTCGCGTACACTTTCTACACCGTTAAGTGTTTGACTTACCCAGAAGGTATAAACCCCAACACTGGCTGTATTTACCGTTGGTGCTGAAGCTAATGCCGTGCCTCCTGTTGGAACCGAATACCAATTTAACGTTGCGCCACTATTTGTAGGATTAGGTATGGCAAATACTTGATATATACCTGGTTTTTGACAGTGTGATTTGATATTTCCTGATATATCCGGCTTGACACATGGCTTAATACTTGAATTAATCGCTCGATTATACGTAAGTGTATAATTTATGATGCCATTATCTGTGACCGTTTCCTTAGAATTGGCTAAGCCATTCGTGCCGTATGGCCCAGTGATGATGGAATCGTTTAAATTTGATGTTGAACCAGCTTCAAAGGCATCGCTACAACCATCGTTATCCGAATCTAAGTCCAAACGATTTGGAATGCCGTCGTTGTCTGAATCCACAGTACATTCTCCTGCTGATTTAATTACAACGATGAGGTCATCTATTAAATTTCCTGAGCCATTAAGAGGTGAAATGACTTTAAATGCTATGTATGTTTCTTGTTGGGTGGAAGGAATGGTGTAAGTACCTGTATGAGTACCCCAAGCTGTTGTGCCATCTGACATCGACTTTTGAGTTACAAGAGAAGTGAGGGAAGCTCCTATTTGTAATTCGGCTACTTCAACACCGGCTCGTCCTCTATGCTTAACAGACCATTCAATTACTGAACCTGGCGTTACGCATAATTTTTGATATAATATTGATGACGATTGAGAAGCGGTAATTTCAGCAAAAACCACGCCATTTGCAGCAGGTACAGATGCATTTCCCGTGCCCCACAATTCAATTAAATTATCTGTTGACGTAGTTTTCCATCCAGAAACAGTAGAGGCATCTACAAGAGAATAGGTGTTTGCTGCTATAGGATTTGATTCAAAACTACCATTAAGTATAGGGCTTGAGCATATTTGAGATACACATTCTACTTCATCTAGAATACCGTCATTGTCATCATCGAGATCATAAACATCAACTAGACCATCTTTATCCGAATCGGTACATGCTTTAACAGCTGCATTGGTAGCAAAAGAGTACGAGTAGGTTCCTTTATACGTTCCATTATCAGCAACTGTTTCTAGACCATTGGCAAAACCATTGGTTCCGTATGGTGCAGGTATTATTGTAGCTGTTAATTGATTGGCTGTGGCAATTCCTGAAGTTGAAATAAAGGTAGTTCCTGCTTCTACGGCATCGGAACAGCCATCGTTATCCGAATCTAAGTCTTTTGAATTGATAATACCATCACCATCTGTATCTAAATCCGTGCATTTATCTAAAACGGTTATTTCATCTAAGCGAAAATCATTCCCTTGTCCTGTTGCCGTTAAATTTCTTAAAGAAATGCTCAATGTGGTATTACTTCCACTATTCCAATTATAGGTATATTTAACCCATGAAGTGGTAGACGTAGCCGTATTTCCAAGTTTTACTCCATTTGCCCACATTTCTATTTGAGGGGGATTTCCACCTCCATTGTCGTTCATATAATAACTAATTTCATACGATTTACTAGGCAATACCGCAATAGCGTTTTTATTTCCCCAAACAACATCTCCAGCAACATAAGCGCCGCCTCCTGTATTATGAAATAAAGATTTTGAGGTACCGTTGGCACCAATCGCATCGAGTTGTCCATTGACCGACACCCCAGGCTGATATATAGGCGATGAATTATATGGATTAACGGTATTTGTTTGAAAATTTTCTAGATACACAGTAGCTAAACCACCACATTCATCCGTATCCAAAATTCCATCATTATCATCATCGAGATCTATATAATCTGCAATCCCATCATTATCGGTATCTAAACATGATTTTACTAAATTATTTATAGCTAATCCGTATGTCAAGTTATAATTAATAACACCATTATCGGTAGCGGTTTCTTTAGAATTGGCTAAACCATTGGTGCCATAAGGCCCTGCGATGATGGAGTCGGTTTTATTTGTTGTAGCGCCGCCTTCAAAAGCATCGCTACAGCCGTCTCCATCGCTATCTAGATCTAATCGATTAGGGATACCATCTCCATCCGTATCACATGACACGTCAAGATTTGTAATAAAACCATCGTTATTGACATCTGTTACGTTCGTTGATGACAACCAAAATTGAATATCATCCAACCAAGCATTTGTTCCGGTTAAATTATAATAATAAGCTCTTATCTTATAAGATGAATTAGGTGTAATATAATAGTTATCAATATTTGTATTAAAAGTATTATAACTAGAAGCGGAACCAACTATTGATTGCTCAGAAGCTAAAGCAGTAAAAGCGCCACCATTTTTAGAAATCATATAAGATGCTTTCCAGCTATTGGTGTTATAAAGCCCTTGACTTATTCGAGTTAAAACAGTAGGATTAGTAGTGGAATTAAACGACCATTCCACAAAATCGTTTGAAGTAATTGCAGCATTTAATGTTAATTGATTCACCCCGTTTAAAACAGTAATTGGTGAATAAGACAATCCAGATCCTATCGTTTGATTTCCAAAAGTTGAAACATATATCGATGAATTTACAATTGTATTATCATCAACAGCTTGTGTTACACCATTAGTTTGCGTATAACCAAATCGACCAAGAGCAACTTGAGGAACAGGACACTCAACCGTATCCAATACCCCGTCATTATCATCATCGAGATCATTATTATCAGCTATACCATCTTTATCCGTATCGGTACATGCTTTAAAAGCTGCATTGGTTGCAAAAGAGTACGAGTACGTTCCTTTGTATATTCCATTATCAGCAACTGTTTCTAAACCATCAGCAAAACCATTAGTTCCGTATGGTGCAGGTATTGTTGTAGCTGTTAATTGATTGGCTGTGGTAATTCCTGAAGTTGAAATAAAGGTAGTTCCTGCTTCTACGGCATCAGAACATCCATCGCCATCGCTATCGAGATCTAAACGGTTTGGAGTACCGTCGCCGTCAGAATCATATTCATAATCAATGGCTGCGGCTAAATCTTGACATAAATAACCTGACCCTGCTTCAATTACCATTAATGAAAGATCGGTAGATTTATCATTTGTATGAGCTATTGCAATTGTATGTGTAGTAGCTGTTGCAACGAATGATAAGGTTACTGTTTGTTGTGTAGCCTGAAGAGATTGGTCTTGAGATTGAGAAACTTGAACACCATCTCTTAACAATACAAATCTTGCTACAGTAGGTGTTGTTAATCCACTAACAACAGACAAAATACCAGGACTATTAGTAAATGCCCCTCTAAAAGATAGGTAATATGTTTTACCAACTGTTAAACAATTTAATGTTTGTTGGAAAGCTTCACCATACGGATGCCAAAGACCAAGACCACCACCATTTTTACTTGTACCATAAATAAAATAAGTACTTGCTGTAGCATTAGGAAACAGGGTCAAAGAAGGTGTAGCTTGACCATAAGATATCTGCCAATTTCCTTGATTAATATCCGTAGAACCTCCATTAGGGAAAGCTGACCATCCAGCTGGTGCATTACTAGTCCCTGATGTAGATGAAGAAAGCGAAGCGTTGACTATACAAGATGGTGAATTAGAGCAAGTAATTGGTCCAGCCTCTTGAGTATCCAAAATTCCATCATTATCATCATCCAAATCAAATACATCTCCAATTCCATCGCCATCAGTATCCAAACAAGCACTTTTAGCACTATCGACTGCAAAATTATAGGTCAAATTATAATTAATAACACCATTATCTGCGGCCGTTTCTTTAGAATTGGCTAGACCGTTGGTGCCATAAGGCCCTGCGATAATAGAGTCGGTTTTATTTGTTGTAGATCCGCCTTCAAAAGCATCGCTACATCCGTCTTTATCGGAATCGAGGTCGAGGCGATTTGGAATACCGTCGCCGTCTGTATCAACATCTGTACAAGTTGTAGCAAAATTTAATGTAACAGCATTATTAGTTGTTGCGGCTTCATTATAATATTTCATATTAACAGTTGAAACATCATTCATTGTAAATGCAAAACTACCAGTACCAAAAGCAAGTGACGCTGAAACCACTTTCCAACGAACTACAGATGCACTGTAATTTGATGGCATCGCAACCCATGCAGAACCATTCCAAAGAGATAATTCAGAGGCTGGATTAGAAACAACTATAGGAGATCCATTTGAAGATATTTCAAAATACTCATTATTGGTTAATAAACCTCCCACAGATAATATGGCTTGTGTACCATTCTTTAAAACTACATTTGTAGCCTTATTGAAAGATAAATTATAAGTTGTTAGTTGACCAACACCTGTAGTTACATAAATTCCAACATTACCATTAACATCACCTAAAGGTGTGTTAACAACATCTGATGATATTATCGAAGAAGAATATTTAAGGTAACCTGATGTTTCTAAATTTCTATTTGTTATTGAAGAGGGTGATGTCAAGTTTAACGGAAGAGAAACACCTTCTGCACAATCTGTAACCCCGTCATTATCATCATCGATATCATCAATATCCGCTATACCATCTTTATCCGTATCGGTACATGCTTTAACAGATGCATTGGTTGCAATAGCGTACGAGTATGTTCCTTTGTACTTTCCGGAATCAGCAACCGTTTCTAAACCATTGGCAAAACCATTGGTTCCGTATGGTGCTGGTATTATTGTAGCCGTTAATCTATTTGCTGTAGCCACTCCTGAAGTTGAAATAAAGGTAGTTCCTGCTTCTACGGCATCAGAACATCCATCATTATCGGAATCTAAGTCTAAATGATTTGGAATGCCGTCGCCGTCGGTGTCATTATTACAAGAATTTTGAAGAACAGCATCTCCTAGTCCTACATAAGTAGCTCTAGACCATGTCACTCCAGAGGTAGAACGACCTGAAATCCTAATTTTAGAATAAAAAGCACCTGAGATTTGTATAAGAGCTGCACTAAAGCATGTAGAAGCACAACCTCCTTGGATGCGGTATTTGTTTGCTGCAATCCTAGTAAAGGTTGAATTATTTTGATTATTCAGTAAAGTAAATAATGGATTACCTGAGAACGGAGCCACCAATTCTATATCGGTATACTCTTCCAAAAATTCAAAGTCTTTCAGCATTAAAACTACATTTGTAATTGGGCTAGAAAAGTTTATATCAGCAACACCAAAATCAGGTGAAGGACCATTATTATTTCCTGTATGGAGACCATTTCCTATAATCGTTGATGTTCCCGAAACATTAGCAGTAGATATTGTAATATTACCAGTTTTTGTGGCATTAGTTCCTGCTAAATTAGCATAGTTGGGATTTGGATTTCCAAATGTATAAACTGTGCTGCTTGTATTTGCGGGATTTGGAAGGTAGCAATTTTCGACAACATCCAATATTCCATCATTATCATCATCAATATCGTTAACGTCCAATATTCCATCTGCATCGGTATCTATACATGTTTTGACTGAATTATTTATAGCGAATCCATATGTCAAATTATAATTAATAACCCCATTATCTGCGGCTGTTTCTTTGGAATTGGCCAACCCGTTGGAACCGTAAGGGCCAGCGATAATGGAGTCGGTTTTATTTGTTGTAGCGCCGCCTTCAAAAGCATCGCTACAGCCGTCGTTGTCGGAGTCGCGATCCAAGGAATTTGGAATACCGTCACCGTCTGTATCCAAATTTAGATCTAAAACACAATAATTTGAAAAATTAAAATTATCAAATCCAGCATCTCCGTCTCCAGCTCCACTTGTTAAATGTTGAAAAATTTCAAAACGAAACGAGCTTGATGTAGCTTTGAAAGAAATATAGTTTTTCTTCCAAACAAAATTAGTATGTCCGGTGCTTGAATTATAAATTTTAACGCCTTGAGAAACACCATTTAAAACAATTTCTAATCGAGTACCTGAGGTCGTAAAGTCATATTCAATATCGTAGTTTGAGCCAGGAATTAAATTAGTAAGTGTTTTTCCGATTACGAGTACTTTTCTATTTAACTGTTCGGCTATATCATTTGTAATTATATAATTACTTGTTGGATCAATTCGAGATCCATTAGGGGGATAAGGGTTCCATGTAGCTGTAAATCCATGAACACCATTTAAAGGACTATAAGATGAATTTATACTTGGTAAGTCCAATTCCGTATCAAAATTTGTAGTTCCTTGAGAAAAGTTACTATTGATAAACGCTGGAGACACCAAATTTCCGTTACACACTGTAGATTCATCTATATCTGTAATCCCATCATTGTCATCGTCGATATCAATATTATTCGGTAAGCCATCTCCATCGGTATCGGGAGGACATGGGGTACTTGAAATCACATTATTTGTCTTGGCATTGATCAATGAAGCTAAAACAGAACTATCCGTAATCAGAATTCCATTAGAATCATACCAAGTCGTTCCCGTAGTATTTGTATAAACACCGTTTGTAAGCAATCCAAGTCCACACGATGCACTAACGCCGCCTGCCGCTATCATAGCCGCTTGTGTAGCATAGGTTGGTTTACCTGCCGAAGTATAGGTTCCATTGAGCTGTAAAGAATACGTGCTGGTAGAAGTAGTAGCTGCAGTACCGCCACCAGAAGCAACTCTTAAAACAATTTGTCCTATACGGACTGCAGATCCCCCATTATGACTAATGACATAAAAATATCTTCCACAACTAGGGACAGTAATATTTTTTGTAAAAGTATTCCATCCTGAACTACCTCCGTTTTTAGTAGAAGATCCGGTCAAGATTGTGCTGGACAATTCCACTCCTGTAGAATCATATATTGAATATTTTATATTGGTTGTTCCACCATTTACGGTACGAATAATACCTCCAATAGTGTAAGTAACCCCTGCTACTCCATTAAACCTAAATTCAAGGGATTCATTGAGTTCCAACATTAAATTATTGGCACCACTTCCATTGTCGTCATTAATAACACTAGGCGCTCCCGTTCGAGGCGCATATCCAACTAAATTGGTAGGGAATGTTCCTCCTGTACCGCCACTAGTAGTTCCATTGTCTGCATAATGTGTCCCAAAAAAATCATCTGTTAAAAGGGTATTATTGGCGGGTGAAGCCGCACATAATGGAGACGTTATGGTATAACAAACTCCTCTTGAAAGGTTGGACACATTATAACACGTTTGTGAATACAATGGCGTTATAAATATTAACTGCATTAGGGTCCATTGAAACATAAAGCGCACGGACTTTTTATTGATTTTTGGGTTCATAAGGGTCATTTTATTTTTTTATAATCTTAATTGATTTATTTTGACTAATTAATACCAAATATTAATTGCTCAAAAAATGTACCTTTTGTTAAAAAATGTAAAAAAAAGAACCTTAAATGCAAATATTTCATACCAAGATGCATTTTATTAAATAAAAAAGCTATTTTTTTGTTAAAATGTCTTAAAATTTAAGAAATTTTGTCCTAGTAATGCTATAGATAAATTCTTTGTAAATTTTATTGGAATAAAGTTAAAAAATCATGCGAAGAAATAGATTAATAATCTGAAATAGCCTAATGTAAAATCTTATTTCTAATAATTAAAAAAGTAGCGTACAAACTATTTTATAAGTTTTAGAGTGGTAAATGCCGTTATAACACGCAAATAGTACAATTAAAATTGGACTATATTGATTAAATAAACGGTACTACAGGTCTTTTAAATACAAAAACGGATATTAATTGTTATATTTTTCGGATATTAATTCCTTAAATGTCTTAAAGATTTGGCTGCTTGAATTTGAAAAAAATACTTATATTAATTTATTAAATGATTCTACACATATTATTAAATCTATATTTAGGGCTTGCTGTTTAACGTGCATTAGTTTATAAATCAGCTTGCTTCATATCAAATTCAAGAGAATAAGTGCAAGCTTTTTTGACATAAAATCAATAAAATCGTTTTTTAGAAACCAAATAAAAAAACAATTGTATTACATCATCTTAGGATAAATTCCTTTACTGCAGTTTTATTATTTGCCAAATCATATCCAATAATACAAATTTTATATGGCAATTCCGATTTTGAAACCTGAATAGGAATTCTATTATATGTATTATATCCCGTTGGATCATTACAGTTGCAGTTTGATGCTAAACCATACTTCCAATCGAATTGGGTAAGTTCGGGATATTTGAAAACAGGACGCACACTATATCCCCCTGAATCTGTAGGTATGCTCTCAATACTAATAGCGTTTTCGGAAGGTGCGGTAAAATCGTTTTTAAACGTAAGATATTTAACCTGGTTAAACTGATTGTTTTTCATAACCGAAATAACATAATATCCTTCATCAATTGGGTTTTTGAGATAAACAATATTGCTATTATTACTTGAAAAATTATTTGAATTTAATGGGTCAAATTCCTTAAAAGATTCTACTTTATACGAAGTATTTAATGGTTCGTCTATAATTAATTCTATATCTTGCATCAATTGATTATTGCTAAAATTTCGGACATCATTCTTGAGTTTGATCCCAAACGAACTTGGCTTTTCATAAGGGAAATTCCCATAATTTATATCAAATTCTCCTTTGTAAAAACATTTATACAAGTTAGTTACGTCAACAATATAAGACGTATTGCTTAAAACAATTGGCTTTTGATTTTTCCTAAGTTCGCATGGAGCACCCAATTCGCATTCTCCTACTGCCCCTATAGTAGTGGTATTAATTATACCAAAAATAGCGTTTTCATTTGAAGCAAAAACTGGAGAACCTGAACTTCCCGAGTAAATATTTTGAAATTTAGCACTGTATAAATTTTTCCATAACCAGATAAATTCTGAAATAATTGAAGGTGCGCCCAAATAGTCTTCGCTTTTTCTTAAATATAATGGATTTAAAAAACGTGGGTAACCATAAGTAATCAATTTTGTGCCAATCAAAGGGATATTATTACTTATTTTAATAGGAACCACGCCTTTTTCAATTAAAGATTTATTACTTACTTCCAATTGAATTATTGCCAAATCTGTACCTTTCATAGTACTATACAAGATTTTTTTTGCCTTTACCTGAATTAGTTTATCGTCTGGAACACCTTCTAACTTGTTAAAAACAATTGTAGCATTAATAGATGAATTTGTATAAATTGTATTGTCCAAATAAAAATCGCTCGTACAATGTCCATTGGTAATAACTATTGCCGGCGAATCTAAATTCATATCAGGAATCTCTACAAAGCTAGCCGTACAAGACATTGAGCCCTCAAAAAGTCCTACGCCACTAATTTCTTTTTTGACAACCGAATTATTTTGTTCTTTTGAGCAACTTAATAAAAAAAGAAACAGAAAGAACAAAATATCCTTTTTTCTATAATTTTTAATCATAATTTAAATCTATTTTTTACTTATTTTTAATTAAACAAAAACTCTTTCATTGCATTTTTCTTATTTCTTAACAAATCAAATAGATAATCTGAACCAAAAACGGTCAAAACAATCTTTTTTCATATTTATCAAATAGACTTAACCAATATAAATTCACAATATGTTTTCCAAAATTAGTATTGGTCGTGGGATTACAACCCGAACAAGTTTGATCACGAAACATTATATCTTTATATTGAAATTATTTCAAAAAGAATCTCAGCCTCAATTCCTATGACAAAAGCCTTAAATTCGTTACTTAATTTAATTTGAACAATGAATTATTAGATATCATACTTACCATTGTTTTGTAGGAGTACTAATTACTTGTATAAAAGGGGTATAAGGTGATGTTCCAGGGAATGAGTTTACATCTCCACTAGTACTCCAATTTGTTCCTATATTATTGATACCAACCATAGAAGATCCTCCTTTATGAAAACATGCAATATAAGCCGAAGATGTGCCAATTGTAGCGGATGGTCTTTTTCTTACCCAATAATATCTTGTATTAGAGACTGAGGTAGGAGGTGATGTTACAAACGTTCCCTCATCTGAATATCCTGATGAAAGTGAAGTAAGTGAACGCTTTAATTTTAAATTATTTGCTATAGCACCTGTATAGTTTGATGTTTTAATACTAAAGGCAACTATAAAATTGTTAGCCGGCACTAAAGTTTGTCCACTTGTTGCCATCGTGAGTGAAACTCCCATTCCGTTATCATAAAAGCCTGTCTGTGGTGTTCCATTCATATAGGTATCGTTAGCCACATACTTTCCAGCCCCTACTAACAAGGCTACTTGTGCATACTCTGTTGCAGTAATCATTATCCATGCATTAGCCGCTGCAGCATCATACGCCGCACAGCTTGTACATCCGCCTTGTGCCAATGCACCACGTATGGCATCGAATATTACAATTGCACATCCACCTGCGTAGCTATCGGTGTTGATAGTGAATACAGAGTTGGTAGTACCCGTATAGGTACCCGAAAAAGTATATGAAATAGACCCTGAAGGTGCTGAATATGTGCCCGCATTTCTTGTAAAAACAAAACCATTGGACGTAATGGTCTCCGCAGGATATGTATCGCCTCCGCCTGCTACTGTATACGGTATAGATATCGTTCCTGAATACGTACTATCTTTTATTAAGTCAAATTTATTGGCTGTAATTGTCGCACCATTACAATTAAATGTAGGTGGTGCATTAACTATTTCTTTAGTTTTGGTACATGTAAGCGCAAGCTTTGTCCATTTTGCGGTTAACGTTCCCTTTGATGAAGGGGTGCCTGTAATAGGGTATGAAACCACTACACTCTGTCCTGCTACTAATGTAATACTTCCACTCGTAAGGGCAGGTGATCCGGTAGGAGTCCCTACTGTCATACCCAATACGCCAGTCAATACCACATCTGCTGCTGCAAAAGCAATGGTTGCAGATGAAAAAGAATTATTCGTGATTTTTACACTATATGAAGTTCCTGAAAGGACTTGACCGTTGTAAAAATTTCCTTGGAATCCATTTGTATTACAATCTTGTATTACCGAAGCACTTGAGCCACCGCTAGAATAACAATTAGTCCAAGCGCCATTTTCATAGCCTTTGATACAATTGGAGGCATTGTCATAA
>JBIPPG010000189.1:0-5211 GCA_044368545.1 Chitinophagales bacterium
AGAGATAGGAATGAATTATCAACGATTGATAGACGAATGCGAACTCAATCATGATTCATTGGCGGAGCGTGTAGGCAAAAAACGATCTACTATTTCCAATTATATTCGTTTGTTAAAATTACCACCCGATATTCAAGTAGCGGTACGTGAAGACAAAATATCGATGGGACATGCACGTGCATTGGCAGGAGTGGATGAAATTGATATGCAATTGAGCATTTTTAATGAGGTGATAGACAAAAGCTTAAGCGTAAGACAAACCGAAGCCTTGGTGGCGAATCGTTTAGAATTTAAGAAAAATAAAAAACCCGCTTCCAGCAAGATAGTGAGTCCCGAAATTAGACAATGGCAGGATGAACTTTCATCTGAATTGGGAACCAAAGTTGCTATACAGAGCAATAATGGTAAAGGTTCAATTGTAGTTCCGTTTCACAGCGAAGAAGAGTTGGCTCGTATTATCGAATTGATTGTAAAATAAGCTTAAAAATGCGCATTTTTTTACTTTTTTTTCTATTTGTTACATGCAGTTTGTATGCTCAAGATAGTAGTAAATTAAAAACCTTGTTACTTAAAGATACTTTTTCCAAAAAAATTACGGTTTTCAAACCCCGTCCTGCTCGTTCGGCATTTTTATCTGCTATCGTTCCAGGTGCAGGGCAAATATATAATAAGAAGTATTGGAAAGCACCTATTGTTTGGGCTGGATTAGCAGCATTTACCTATATGTATTTTTCTAATAATTCCGAATATCAAAGCGCCAAAACGTCTTATTTGAGCCTTTTGGATACGGTTTCTACCAATAATATTGCCTATAATGGCAGTACCAATCTAAATCAAGTAACTCAATACAAAAATAATTATCGAAACAATCGGGATTTGGCGTTGGTATTAGGTGTCCTTTTTTATAGTATTAATATCATCGATGCCACTATTGATGCACATTTGATGAGTTTTGATGTGAGCGATAATTTATCGATGAAAGTACAGCCGAGTGTAATAGAATTACCTCAAAGTTATGCGTTTGGAGGCGGACTTACTTTTTCGTATTTGATAAAGAAAAAAAATAAAAGTATTCCCAAAGTTTTATAAAAATAATAAAATATGAAAATAACATTGATAGGTTATGGCAAAATGGGCAAAGAAATAGAGCAAATCATAGTTGCGGAAGGCAAACATGAAGTGGTGTTGAAAATAGGAGAGGAAAATCTGCATGAATTCACTGTGGAGAATCTAAAAAATGCCGATGTGGCAATAGAATTTACCGAACCTAATGCGGCCTTTTCAAACGTGAAAAAATGTTTTGAAGCCAATGTGCCTGTAGTGGTGGGAACGACTTCGTGGAATACTTCAGAAGCGGTAACTATAGCTACAAATGAAGGAAAATCCCTTTTTGTGTCGCCCAATTATAGCATTGGTGTCAATTTGTTTTTTGAATTGAATAAAAAATTGAATGCTTTGATGCAACCTTATACTGAATATCAACTGGATATGACGGAAATTCATCATACACAAAAGAAAGATGCGCCAAGTGGAACTGCTATCAAACTTGCTCAAGATTTAATTTCGCTTTCGAGCAATTCGTTTGAATCATGGGCATTAGATAATGCTTCAAGTTCTAGCGAAATAGCCATTAAAGCCTTGCGAGAAGAGCATGTGCCGGGAACGCATATCGTCAATTATCAATCGGATATAGACGCTATCGAAATCAAACATACCGCCTATAGTCGCAAGGGATTTGCGGTAGGAGCCGTAAGAGCCGCCGAGTTTTTGTATGGCAAAAAAGGCGTTTTTGGGATGAAAGATTTATTGGGCATAGGCTAAAAAGATGATGATTTCGGATAAAAAAAGCGTTCAGTACATTATTTCTTTTCTCAAACAAAAAGGAATTTTGGATGTAGTGCTTTGTCCAGGTTCTAGAAATGCGCCTTTTATACTTTCTTTTTCGGAAGATTCCCACTTTCAAATTACTTCGTATTTTGATGAAAAAGTAGCGGCTTTTATGGCGTTAGGCATTGCCAAAAATAAGCAAAAACCTGTTGTTTTAGTGTGTACGTCGGGTTCTGCGTTGCTCAATTTTGCCCCTGCCATTGTAGAAGCTTATTATCAAAATATACCTTTGTGGATATTGACCGCCGATAGACCCAAAGGCTGGGAAGGCAAAGGCGAAAATCAAACGATTCAACAATTTGAGATTTATAAAAATTATATTCAGTTGTCTCTTGAAATGGAAGAAAATCTTACGTTTGAAGAAGCGCAACGAATAATGAATACAGTAGTACAAAATCCTTCCAACGGTCCTATTCATATCAATTTTCCTTTTTCTGAACCTTTGTATAGTATGGAAAAAGAAGTTTTGTATACGTTTGATATTGAAAAAATTATACAAACCCCAATAACGTATCCAAACATTCCATCTGAAGCTAAAATAGCTATTTATATATCGGAGTTATTGCCTGATAAATCGATAAATAAGGCACTAGAAACCCTGAGCCAGCGCGACGATGTGATCCTTTTTTCGGAAATAAATAGTAATTGCTACGCTACATCTAATTTTACTCGAATAGATGCATTGCTCAATGGCGAAATTCCTATGGAATTCCTACCTGATATTTTAATAACAATAGGAGGCACAATGCTGTCAAAAAGAGCTCGAAATTTCTTTAAAAAAATGCCTCAATTGACGCATATAGATATCGCTTCGTATCCTAGAAGGTGGGATAATTTGTCAAATCATTCCTTTTTTATATTTTCTGAAAAAATTGCAGAAAATATTGAAAAATTATTGACAAATAAGGATAGTTGTATAGGTAAAGAGTTTAAGTTGTTTTGGGAAAAACGTGAAGAAACTTCCCAAAATGCTATCAAAAGCTACATAGAAAGCATTTCATATTCGGAATATAAAATTTGTAATCATATTATCCAACTTGCACCCAAAAAGAGTGTAATTTTTTGGGGAAATTCATCTGCAATTCGCTATGCAAACTGGAGTTTGTGGCAGGATAGAGAAGACCTCGTCCATATTACCAATAGAGGCACAAGTGGGATAGAAGGCGTGCTGGCTACCGCTATAGGCTGGAAAAAAGCCAATCCCAAGGAACATGTAATTTGTGTATTGGGCGATGTATCGGCGCTATACGAAGTCAATGCTTTTTTGGCAATGAATGAAATAGAATCGATGACGGTGATTGTTTTGAACAATTTTGGCGGTAAAATATTCGACAATATCCACCCACAATTCTCCGAAAAAGCGTGGCAAGCCATAGCCACTCCGCATCAACATAGCTTTGAGACGATAGCCCAGCTATCCAACGCCGCTTATCACTCCTTCAATACTTGGCATCAAGCTGAATTTGAAAAAATAATAGCCAATTCAACCAAAACACTTGTCGAATTTCAATTCAACGAAAATACGCATTTGGATTGGAAGGAGATAATGGGGGAGTAGTACAATTAAATTAGCCCACAACATTGATGGCAAATTATTTTACCTCCAACTGAGAAACAATTTATTCTACTTGTTTAAAAACAATTTCATCAGGATTATTGGGGTTTTGTTCTGTTTGAAAAAATGTAATATTCAAATTGATTAAATCTTTATAATACAGAATGACAACATGCCCTTTTATGGTTTTAACCTCTTCGTTTTGATTTGATATATTTTTTCTCTGAGCATTTTTAATAATCAAAAAATCCAATTCTCCATTTTTTGCAAGTTGATAATCTACCAAAAAACCAGAGTATAAAAAAGATTCACTATTAATATTTTGTATTGCATCAATTAAAGTTAAATCAATATCCTCAATTTTATCATTAAATAATGCAATCTGACTACGTTTAAAATCCATAAAACGAGCGGTCAAAATATAATGCCATATATTTTCATATCTCAGCAAATCATATTTAGAATCTAAAGAATATGATATCACAAATTCTTTTAATAGAAGCCCCATCACAAATGAAAAAATATTAATCAAAACTTGAAACAATACTATTGCCCCTTTGGACTGCTCTATACTGTTGATACTTTCTTTCAACATCGTTTCATTACCACTCAAAAGCTTTAAAATGGTCTTAAAACTATAATCATAACCAAAATTGATTATTATAATCCAAAATAGCAAGTGAGTAAATACAGAGGGTACGATCGATTTTATCAATAAATCAAAAAAACTAGTAGCAATAAATTTGTTGGAAAATTCTTCTGAATTATAGCCTTTTTGAAACAAAAAGCCAGGAAATAGAAGAATTAAAATAATAATTCCAGCGGATGCTATATCCATAAAAGATTATTTTATTGAACTATATTCAATTCTTTCAATACTCTTTCGTCTGTAATTTTTATTTTTGCTTTATCGGTGTTTCCATTCAAGCTTGCTTTTACAGCGTCCATTAGTTTGTTGGAATCTTTGCTATTTAGCAATAATTTTCCTAAATAACTACCTACAGGTATTGAATTACCCGAAAATTTTCGTTTCCCAATATTGATTTGTATTGCCATTTATAGTATATTATCGATTATTTTTTTTTAATTTATATAATTCTTAACGCAAAATTACAATTTATATTTTTATTTTTGATATTTTTATATTGAAATAAAAAAAAGCCCAAATCAAATTTGTGGGCTATAAAATTCCTCTTTACTCTTAAAATCAAATTTCATTTTTCAAACGTCAAATTGTGACATTTGTTTGGATTATTTTTGCGATAAAAAGAAAATCCAAATGCAATGAAAAAAAATTTAATCAACTATATCAATTGTCCCTTTGAAGACTTATTGATATTCAAGTATAGAGAACTTTTGGTAGAAGACCTCAACGCACTACTAAAGCTCAATTTGCAAATCGAAACTATGCCATCGGGTGTAGAAAAATTTTCAAAATTTCTTGTTGATACCACTTTTTCAAAAATTCTACATCTATCATACAAAGATGATATCTACGCAGAAGTCCTCAATGATTCCTATGACAGTTGTTACAATTATACTTCAGATTATCTTTTCAATATACTCATCAATTATTATCAATTTAAAGAACTGCTTCAAGACAAATATTCGCTATTTGATTTTGACTCATGCACCGATTCGATAGATATTTGTTCTAGCGATATCAGTCCCCAACTAATAGAAGAAATAGAGCAAATGAACCCAACTTTGGAAGCGCAAAAAGTAGAGTACGAGTTTTATCCACATCCACTGAATGGCATCCATCTTCG